>CACXGH010000045.1 GCA_902767175.1 uncultured Ruminococcus sp. | reverse complement strand
GGTGTCCGGTGGACACCTCTGCCGAAGGCAGAAGCACCGACCGAGCCGGCAGGCGAGACTCGGGGGACATCGACGCTTGTTATAATTATAATACGGAATATTGACAGACGGACTCTTATGTGATATAATAACCGACAATACTGATAGGTAAAATATATATTACGCATTAAAACGAGGTGTCCCTATGATTTTTGATATAGAGAACAGTGAGATAAGAAAATATATGGCTGAGGGTGAATTCGGTATTGAAAGGGAAAGTCTCAGAGTTAATGCCGACGGTACGCTGGCACAGTCACCGCACCCTTTCGGAAAGCATAAAAATATCGACCGTGATTTCTGTGAAAATCAGATAGAGCTTATCGGAGATGTATTTGATACGCCTGCAAAACTCAATGCACAGCTTCTTGAACTGCAGGAAATTGTCAATACCGAGCTGAGAAAAAGAAACGAGCTGCTTTGGCCTTTTTCTAATCCGCCAAGAATAAGCGGTGAAGAAGAAATACCCGTTGCGGAGTATCACGGCAGCCTTAAAAGCAAATCTGTCTACAGACAATATCTTGCTCAGAAATACGGAAAAAAGAAAATGCTTTTTTCGGGAATACATCTTAACTTTTCCTTTCCCGAAAGGCTGCTGAGAATCCTTTTTGAACAAAGGGGAGGGGACAGCTTCAAGGATTTCAGGAATGATGTCTATCTCCGTCTTGCAGGCAGGCTGACTGAGTACGCATGGCTTGTTGTGTTTCTCACTGCTGCAAGCCCTGTTGCCGATAAAACAATAGGCACGGGCAGCAATATTTATTCATCGGTGCGCTGCTCTGAGATAGGGTATTGGAATTATTTTACGCCTATACTTGACTATACGAGCCTTGATAAATATATCGGCAGTATAGAACGCTATATCGAGGACGGTAATTTACGGTCGGTTTCAGAGCTGTATTATCCGGTGAGATTAAAGCCCCGGGGAGAAAACTCCCTTGAGTCGCTTGCCGAAAAGGGAATAAACCATCTTGAGCTTCGTGTTATAGATGTAAATCCGCTCTCACCGACAGGCATTTTTACCGATGATATACGGTTTATTCACCTGCTTTTGATATACCTTGCAAGTCTGCCCGACTCTGAATTTGACGAGAGCCTGCAGCTAAAGGCTATAAGAGATATCAAGTCGGCGGCACTGTACGGCAATACCGAAATGAAGCAGAGAGCAGAAAAGGAGCTTGAAAAAATAAACAGCTTCATGATTGAATACTATCCTGAGTTCAGCGATGTAATGGAATATCAGCAGAAAAAGCTTACCTTCGGCAGAAGCTATGCCGAAATGATAAGCGGGCAGTACAGCGGCGATTATATGAAAAAAGGGCTTGAGCTTGCGGAAAAGTATCAAAGGAGAGACTGCAATGTGTGAGATATTCGGAATATCATCGCTTGGAGGTGTATCGGCGAATGACTTGCTGAAAACATTTTTCAGCCACAGTGAGAGTCATCCTCACGGCTGGGGACTTGCCTGCATATCCCCGGACGGTGCGCTGATAGAAAAGGAAAGCATTAAGGCATCAAAGAGCAATTATCTCAGGGAACGTCTTTCTATGCCTATAGAAGCAAAGCTTCTTCTTGCACATATACGCTACGCTACGATAGGCAATGTGGAGTACAAAAACTGCCACCCGTTTACAGGCAGAGACAACACAGGCAGACGGTTTACCCTTATCCATAACGGTACGATTTTTGACTATCCGCCGCTTAATAAGTACATCAAAACCCAGAAGGGTGATACCGACAGCGAAAGAGTTTTTCTTCATATAATAGAGTGCCTTAACGAAAAGCAGGTACAAAAGGGAGGCAGGCTTTCCTTCGGGGAACGCTTCGCACTGTTTGATGAGATCGTCTGCAATATGTCAAATGGTAACAAGCTAAATCTGATGTTTTCAGACGGCAAATATTTATATGCACATACCAACTGCAGAGGAACGCTTTATTATCTGACAAAGGATAATACGACATTATTGGCTACCGTACCGCTGACGGGAGAGGCATGGCAGCCGCTTCCCTTTGCAAGGCTTCTTGCATTTTGTAAAGGAAAGCTGATTCAGACAGGAACAAATCATAATAATGAATATATTGAATGCGAGGATTCTATAAGAATGCTATACAGAATCTTTGCTGATCTGTAGGTGAAAGCTATGACAAAAGAAGAAATAATGAGCCGTCTGTATGACCGCTATATAAAACCGACCGAGCAAAAGAAGGGCAGTTATATCGGTGTTGAGATAGAAATGCCTATAGTAAACCTTGACGGAAAGGCAGTGGATTTTGATGTTGTCCATAAGCTTACAGCGGCATTTTTGAAGGAGTTTGATTTCATACCGACAGGAATAGACGAGCAGGGCCATATTTACTCTGCATTAAACCGTGATAACGGAGATGTTTTCTCCTATGACTGTTCATATAACAATATGGAGTTTTCCTTCGGCAAGGAAAAAAGCCTTGAGACAATACACACACGTTTCATGAAATACTACAGCTTTGTGCAGAAGTTTTTCAGTGCCTTTAATTATACTCTTACAGGTATGGGAATAAACCCGAACAGAAAAGTAAATCACGAGCTGCCGATAGAAAACGGCAGATACAAAATGCTGTTTCATCATCTTTCTTCATTCTCAAAATATGCCTGTCTGCCGATGTATTTTCATCATTATCCCCAGTTCGGTATGTTCTCAAGTGCTTCTCAGGTGCAGCTTGATGTAACGCGCGAAAAACTGCCCTCTGTAATAAATACATTCAATATGCTGGAGCCTGTAAAGGCACTGCTTTTCAGCAATTCTGTGCTTCTGGGAGAGAATGATGATCTGCTGTGCTGCCGTGATATGCTTTGGGAAAACAGTACCCACGGAATAGACCCCCATAATGTCGGAATGTACGACTGTGATATAAATACGGTTGATGAGCTGCTGAATTATATCTCTACAACGGCAATATACTGTGTTGAAAGAGATGGTAAATATCTCAATTTCAAGCCTGTCAATATTTTAGAATATTTCAGCCTTGAGAGTCTCACGGGCGAATATGTAGAAAACGGAGAGATACGTTCCATGACGTTCATACCTCAGCCCGACGATATATCATATCTTCGCACCTTCAAGTTTGAGGATCTTACCTACAGAGGTACTATAGAGTTCCGCAGCGCCTGCTGTCAGCCAATAAGCGATGTTATGACTGTCTCTGCTTTTCATCTCGGTCTTATGGACAGAACAGAGGAGCTAAAATCAATTCTTGATCAGGATACATCGCTCTATCATAACGGCTATAATTCTTCTGAGCTGCGCCGTCAGCTTGTCTGCCGTGAAATGCCTGCCTATATTGATAAAGACGGTCTTTATGCACTTGCTGTCCGTGTTCTTGATCTGTGCAGGGCGGGACTTGTCGAAAGAGGTCTTGGTGAGGAAAAGTATTTACAGCCGCTTTATGAGCGTATTGAAAAGCGCACAAACCCTGCCAAAACAATGCTCAGCCGTCTGCAAAACGGTGACAGCATGAATGATATTGTAATGGATTACGCAGTTGCGTGAGCTTTGATTTAAATAAACAGGTTTTCTAAATAATATTAAATAATAATTGAAATGATCGTCAGGAGCACCGCTGCTTCTGACGATTTATTATTGACATACTTTAAAAAGCGTGGTAATATAATTATATTACTAATAGTAATATTAAGGAGAAAATGATAGTATGGATAATATAATACTTGGCTTGCTTATGCTGAGCAGCAGGACAATATATCAGTTAAGGAGCAGAATAAAAAAAGGACTTGACCTCATGTACAGCAGCAGTACGGGAAGCATACAGGCTGCACTGAAGAAACTGCTCAATGACGGTCTTATAGAATACAGTGAGATAAAGGACAACGGCAGAGATAAAAAAGAGTATTACATAACTGATGAAGGAAAACGGGTATTCAATGAATGGATAAACAGTCCGATAGAAAATATAAGCATAAAAAGTCCTGAACTGACGAAGGTATATTTCATGGGTTTTTCGGAGCCGGAAAAGCGCTTTGAGATAATTGAAAAATACATTTCAGTGCTAAGGGATAAACATAATGCGTTAGAGCTGCTGTGCAGTGAAGCGGAGGAGACAGTAAATTCGGAGAAGTATAAAAATGCTGACAGGATGGTTCAGGATATTATATTCTATCAGTTCTCGACTGCCAGATATGGGCGTGATATTACGGGTTTTATTATAGAATGGTATATAAATATGCTTGAAGAAATGAGGGAAAAATATGAATAAGAAAAGAAAGATGATCATTCAGGGCAACAATATATCCGAAGTATTGGAGCTTGATCTTGGAGGGTATAATCAGAAGGTGCTTATTGAAGGGAAAAGCAATGACCTTCCTGTTGTAATATCGCTGCATGGAGGTCCGGGAATGCCGATACCTTTCTGTGTAGGCGGAAGAGGGCTTTTTCCGGAATTCACAGAAAGATGCATACTTGTTTCATGGGATCAATACGGCTGCGGAATAAATAACGCAAAGCTGCCCGAGGATATTTCAATAAATAGCTTCAAGGATATGACAGTTGATCTGATAAGAGCAATGAAAAGCAGGTTTCCGGATAACAAGCTGATACTTCTTGCGATGTCTTGGGGATCTGTTCTTTCAGCACTTGCCATTTCAGAGGTGTATGAGCTTACAGACGGTGTTATTGCATACGGACAGGTACTTTGTGAACTGATGCAGAACAAGGAAACTATAGATGCGCTGATGAAATCAAAAGCACCTGAAAAGCTGAAAGCCGAGATCAACGATGCCGTTGAATCAAAGGAGTTCAACCCCAAAACAGCCATGAAGCTGAGCAATGCATTAAGAAAGTATACCGACGGCTATGTTGATAAAAACGAGCCTAAGGCAGATATGAAGGGAATGATCAAAGGCATAATGACAAGTCCGGATTATCGCTTCAAGGATTTTATGGCTATGGTTATGAACGGCTATCGGAAGAACACAAGCCTTATAAAAGAACTGTCAGTGCTTGACCTGCGTGATGTTCTGAAAAAAGTAAAAGTGCCGTATCATATTATACAGGGAAAGTCGGATATTGTGACCTGCACAAATATGATAAAGAAATTTGTGGACAGTGCGGAAAATGAAAATCTTACCTGTAAGGTAATACCCGACAGCGCACATATTCCGGGAATGAACGGAATGAATGCGGTGCTGGAAGAAATAATAAATTTAAAATGATAAAAATATTTCTAAGAAAAGACGAAACCAGGCTCCCGAGTATTTGATTTTCGGGAGCTTGGTTTTTTCAGGGAATAAGGTAAAAAAAGAGATATAGCGAATGTCTCAAAATTGATGTTTTGAGACATTGAGAGGAGAGAAAAGCTTATTACAGAAAATACTAAAGCCCCAAAAGCTCAGTGTCTCTGACTGTATAGTATTCAGTCAGTTTTATGATCGGCTGACTGACTGTCTGTTGTATCAGCATATCATGTTCGGTTTCATTTATTTTTTATTTAACTCTGCAAGACTGTACAAGTATTTGCAGCCTGATAACTCTTGCAGAGATCTGCCGATGACCGGATATACTACGCAAATATTATCTGACCCCGGATATTATTTGCCGACGCTTTATGATAAAGACTCAGCATTTTATTTTATTGCCTGACCGTGTTTTTTTCAATTTCTCGCTGTATCTATTTGTTCAAATGGTTCCGCTGCCGGCTCCATTTGAACCGATCGCTGAGTATGTATCAATTACTTATCTCAGCAACATGCTAAAAAGCAATCTACATTAAATTTGAGATACGGCGCTTCATCGGCTTTGTACCGCCCCAATATGGTGTATCATTGGTGAGCAGAAATCTTATCGGTTATATTCAGATAAAGTAAGGATACAATTTCTGAATGTCTCAAAATACTTTAATCCTTATCTTTCAGAAACTATTATATTCCGACTATGATAATCTGAAACCTGACCCGGCATGATCGTTCTTGTTATTTGCAAAAGCTGGGTTATTTTGTTCTGAAAGTGCAGGTAAAATGTATAACACCTGAATTCCACGATGCATTTATTGTTCCATTATGGTTCTCTACAATTGACTCTGCTATTGACAAGCCTATGCCGTAGCCGCTTTTTTCGCCGCTGTGTGATTCGTCAGCTCTGTAAAAACGATCGAAAAATTTACTGCAGTCTGTTTTTTCACCGTCTTTGTAGTCGTTTGATACGATAAGACGTATCGTTTTTCCTTTTTTATGCAATGCAACTGTAACTGTTCCTTTATCATCACAATATTTTATTGCATTGTCTATAAGCAGTACTGCAAGCTGTTTTATTCTGCCTTCGTCAGCCTTCATTTTTATGCTTTCTTCTATCTCAGTCTTTAATTCCTTTTCGGCTTTTTGTGCTATCGGTGACAGTCCCTGAACCGCTTCCGTTACTGTCTTTGAAATATCGGTTTCGGTAAAGCTCTGTGTCTGTCCGGCTTCGTTTGCTCTGGCAATAAGGATAAGGTCCTGAATAAGCTTTGTAAGATCCTCTGTCTGTCGGAGAGTGGATTGATTCCACTCGTTTTCACCATTGAGCATTATATCAAGCTCTGTATTAGCCCGTATAACAGCAAGAGGAGTTTTCAGCTCATGTCCTGCATTTGTGATAAACTGTTTCTGCTTTTCGGCATTGCGCACCTCGGGCATTATCATTCTTTTTGACAGGAAGAATATTATTACAAGCATTATGACAGCGCCTAAAGCTACAAGTACAAGAATGATATTCAGCAGTCTTTTACTGATATCATTATGCTGCTTACAGTCGAGGAAAACTATCATTGTTTCGCCGTTCTCCTCGTATTTCTGATAGCTGAACTGGTCGATACTGCCGTATGTATCTGACCTGTCAAGTGCATACTGTCCGTAATTTATGGCATTCTCATCTGACACTGCCGCAATATTTGCGGTATCTACCGATGCGACCTCATTCTTTTCGTTATACCATACAGTAAAGTATCTTGTATAGAAACGAAGCTCAGGTGAAGTGTCAAGTCCTGCACTGAATACCTCAGTCCATACACGGTCAAATCCGTTTTCGGAGATGAACTCTATATTTTCTCTTATTGAATGATTTTTATCGGAAATATCTCCGCCGTTCTGTACTATATAGTTCAGTATGGCTCTTATCTGTTTGGTACTCGTATAGTGGTTTACCAGCAGTATTAATCCGCCCATTATTGATATTACTATCATGAAAGATATAAATGCCGCAAGAGTAAACTTCTTCCTCAGTTTTTTGATTGTCGTTTTATTCATACTCCCACTCCCCTGCTTTTTATTACTGCAGGCGGAAGCCTTCCTCTGCCGAGCCTTCAACCGTTACGGAGGAGGCTATCGCCCTGAGCTTTCTTTTAAGATATGATATATAAAGTCTGACAGTTTCAGGCTTTGCATCGGGATCATTGTTCCATACCCGCTCAAGAAGCACTTCGGTGCTTATCGGGTGCTCGGCATTGAGTATAAGCGTCTGCATCAGCTCAAATTCCTTGACGGAAAGTCTTACAGTATTTTCCGATGCCAGCTCAAATGATGCTGATTTCAGAGAAAGGTCGTTGAATTTAAGGTCATCTGTACTGTACTGTGTTTTTCTTCTTGTGAGTGCTCTTACTCTTGCAAGAAGCTCTTTTATTGCAAACGGCTTCGTTAAATAATCGTCTGCACCTGCATCAAGTCCTGTTACCCTGTCCTCTATCTCAGCCTTGGCTGTGAGCATAAGCACAGGAGTTATTATATTCTTTGCGCGAAGCTCTGTGAGTACCTGTATGCCGTCCTTTTTGGGCATCATAATATCGAGTATTATACAGTCGTATGAATCGATTTCTATAAGGTCTGTTGCTTCAAGTCCGTCCTGAACGGAGTCGACATCATAGCCCTCATGTCTGAGAACGGTAGTAAGTACCTTATTAAGGTCTGCTGTATCCTCTGCAAGTAAAAGTTTCATTTTGCTTCTCCTTATGTATTTTCAAATATCATATCACGGATAGTCTGCATGGAAAGGTCTGTTGATGCCAGCTCATCAGCACAGCGTTTCAGTTCCTGTATTATCAGCTCTGTATCTCCGCCTATATCCTTTTTATATTTGAGGTGATGTTCAAGCGCTGCCCATGTATCCATTGAAATAGTCCTTAGCTGTATCTCTGCAAAGAAACGGCGGTCTATCTTTATTATCATATGATAGCTTCTGTAGCCGTTCGGCTTTGCGTGTCTGATATAGTCCTTTTCCTCAATTATCTCGTATTTTCCGGAGTTTTTCAGGCGGTCTCTTATTGCGTATACATCGTCTACAAAGGCACATACGACCCTGACACCTATTGCGTCCTTAATCCTGCCGAGTGCAGATTCAGTCGTGACGGGGAGATTTTTCCGCACGCATTTTTCACGCATACTTTCTTCTCCCTTAATTCTTGTAAGATAATGTTCAACGGGGTCAAGCCCGAGCTGGTTTGTCATTTCGGCTCTTATTTCTGTAATATGAGCCGAAAGCGAATCCCTCGCCTTTTCAAGTTCAGGCAGGAAAGCTCCGTAAATACTTTCTTTATATTTATTCTTTTCCATATAGTAACACCTTATATTCCGTTATTATACTAAACGGCTTGATTTTACAAATATAACAGATATTTATATGACTTCTGTAAATCAGATATTAATTTACTGTGAATTTTATCTGTCGTTTTTTCAATATAACAAGCGTCGATGTCCCCCGCCTCTAAAGGCGGCGGGTGCCATACGTCCGTCGGTGGCGGGTTAAAATCCCCCACCGACGC
>CACXGH010000044.1 GCA_902767175.1 uncultured Ruminococcus sp. | reverse complement strand
TGCCGAAGGCAGAAGCACCGACCGAGCCGGCAGGCGAGACTCGGGGGACATCGACGCTTGTTATACTAATATCAGATAGAAGGGGCGCCAAAGCTTGTCGTCAGGTCTATTTGATATTAGTATTATATCATTAATCTCAAAGATATCCGCAGAATGTACAGCCGGCCGGTGTCAGTCACCAATGGAAAAGAGAAAAGAAAGCCTCTGCCCATTCCACAAGCCTGAATCTCACCTCATATTTATCACCGCCCGAGACGATGTCCCTTTCGCCGCTGTTTATGGCATTATCAAGCTCATCACCCTTTGCAGACGGCAGACAAAGCGCCGGATAAAGCACACACCACCAATTATGTCCTCTTCCGCTGCCTATCACAACCCTCAGTGCGTCATAGTGTCCGGCAGGCATTGTAATATTATCGTAAACCCTCGTTTCAAAGTCCATATCCGTGACATAAGCCTGCACAGGATAGTCGTATCCGTACTTCTTTACCGTTTTTTCGGCAAAGTCCTGTATCTCGTCAATATGCTGCCGTGCAGCCCTGACAGCCGACTGCTTATCACGGCAGGATGAGAAAAGCTTTTCCGTATATTCAAGCAGCTCATCTCTGACATTAAGCTTGAGCTGCTGATCCTCATCGCTGTCTGAATTTGCAAGTATATGAAGTCTCAGCACTTCGCCCCTGATTTCTTCACAAGCTCCGTAAAAACCCGTCATTGCAAGCAGACATGATATCAGCAGCGAACATACAACAGACCTGAATAAGTATTTCATGGCTTTTCTCCCTTTCAATTTTGTTAAACAAGGAGCTAAGCTCCAACAAGCTCGCTTGATTGGAGCGAGCGACGCAGTCAACAGACGTCGGGAAGCTTTAGCTCCTGCGGATGTTTGTTATAGGGAGTATTGACGGAAGGCTATCAGCATAAACAAAACGATATGCCTTTTTATCGGGCATATCGTCTTGTTTTTATTTATTGGTGTTAATGCACACTGATTCCTGTAACCTGACCGTATAATATAAACGTACGGCCGCTTTATCATCATAGAACCACATTATTCATTTTTCTTTTTATACAAGTCTGTAAAACCAAATATTCATTCCGGCTTCTTTGGCTCGACAAAAAGAGTTTTCTGATTAACATATATCACCATGCCGGGCTTTGCACCCTGCGGCTTGCTGACATATCTTATTTTAGTATAGTCTACCGGCGCTTTTCCCGATTCTCTCGCCTTGCTGTGATATGCCGCAAGAGAAGCGGCGTAAAGGATAGTTTCTTCGTCAGGCTCTCTGCCCTCACACACTATGACCGTATGTGAGCCGGGTATATCCTTTGTATGGAACCACAGGTCATTCTTGTCGGACTGCTTCAGCGTAAGCCTGTCATTCTGCCTGTTGTTTCTGCCGACAAGAATTCTGAAACCGCTGTCTGATACAAACTCAAGCGGCGGAAGTGCCGCTTCCGTCTTTTGCTTCTTCCCCTTTGACTTTATATATCCCTGCTCCATAAGCTCCGCTCTTATCTCATCAAGCTCTCTTACACTTCCGGCTCTTGAAAGACTGTCAAGCACTGAGGAAACATAGTCAAGCTCGCTTTCGGCTTTTTCTATCTGAACTCTCAGCACCTGCTCGGCTGTCTTTGCCTTCTGATAGCTCTTATAGTACCTCTGGGAATTTGCCGCCGCCGATATTGCCGGATCAAGCTTTATCTTAATCTCCGACATATTCTCGTCATAGAAATTTCCGGCAGTAAGCTCGCTTGCTCCTTTCTCAATGCGATAGAGGTTTGCCTGTATTATATCACCGCAGATACGGAAATACTCACGCTCCGCACAGGCTTTAAGCTCCTCGCTCTGAGCATATATTTTTCTTATTAGCCTTGCAGCCGTATTGTTCATCAGCTTATTCAGATCTTCACTTCTGCGCCGAATATTTTCCGCAGCATCTCTTCCGGCATAGTATTTGTCAAGCAGCTCCGAAAAACCGCCCTCCTCCCTGAACGCTCTTCCGCTTCCGTACTGCTGTATTGCTTCAAATGTAAAATCTACAGGCTTTCCCGCAGGGTCGGTTATTATATACGGCTCTCCGCTGCAGTCCCTTACAATTGCAATAAGTCTTTTCAGAAAGAATCTCAGTCTCGTTATAAGCTCCTCATCAAGCTCTTTTGAAAAAACATCTCTGCCCCTGCCTGTCAGGTGCTCCAGCTCACGGCATATTATCGGGGATATTCCCTGCATCACCGAAAGCAGCGCCTTTGAAAGCGGAACATTTCCCGGTACCGCCTGAACCGCACTTATGATATCATCTGCGTCCTTTTCAAGTATGCACAGCTTATCCTGAGCAGGCGGCAGCTCGTATTTCATGCCCGGCAGAATAAGTCTCTGAGACGACATAGAAGCATCAACTCTTCTGAATGCGTCTATAATAACACCTTCACCGTCAATAAATACTATATTGCTGTACTGTCCCATTATTTCAACGGCAAGCGTCATAGTAACAAGGTCTCCAAGCTCGTTTGTTCCTTCAAAGTCCAGCATCAGCAGCCTTTCAAGCTGCGGCTGTCTTATCCCTCTCAGCCTTGCGCCCGACAGTTTTTTTCTGAGCAGCATACAAAGCATGGGCGGTGTTTTCGGATTTTCAGGCGCACCCATTGTAAGTCCTATTCTTGCACTGCCCGGTCTTGCTGAAATAAACAGCTTTTTTGCCCCTTCCCTTGAACGCATTGACAGCACCAGCTCGTCCCTTGAGGGCTGATATATTTTATCCGCCTTGGTGTTTATCAAAGCGGCTTCAAGCTCTTTTTTTATTTGCCTTAAAAAAGCTCCGTCAAGTGCCATAAGTTCCTCCTGTTATATATAGATCAGACCGTCGGTATCGCTCTGCGCTCTTATAAACTCCGTACCGCTGAACTGCTCCGACAGCATTTTTACAAGCCTGGGTATGATAAGCTTTTCAGAGCCGTAGTGTCCCAGATCGAAAACGGCGATACCGTAAGAATTGCCGTACACGATATAATTATGCTTTATCTCACCCGTGATGAGCGCATCTGCTCCAAAGCTTCGTGCCGCCTCAATATTGCTTCCTCCCGCACCGCAGGCAACTGCTGCACGCTTTATTTTTCTTCCGCAGTCTGTAAACCTCATTCCCGAAAGCTGCAATTTTTCCTTTATACTTTCTGCAAGCTCTGTGCAGTTCATTTCCCTGTCAAATTCGCCTATGAGCATACAATGCTCATCAAGAAACTTCTCTGCCTTAATGCCTATCGCTTCTGCAAGAGTATCGTTGACTCCTCCCCTTGCCGTATCAAGATTGGTATGTGCCGAGATGATCGTTATTCCTGCCTTTGCCGCAAGATAAACCACACTTTTGCTGTCAAGCACCTTTATCGGGTCAAATATTACAGGATGATGTGTCACTATAATTTTCGCATTAAGCTCCTGTGCTTCCCTTATACTGTCAGGTGTTGCATCAAGCGTAACTAACACCCTGTCCGTACCCGTCATTTCGTCTCCTACAAGTATACCGACATTATCAAAGCTCATTGCCGTTTCAAACGGTGCAAAGCTGTTTATGTATTCGTATATTTCCTTAGCACTCGTCATACTGCAGCATTCTCCTTTTCCGTTTTTTCAAGCTGATATATCAGGCTTTTATACTGCCCGGCTTCTTCTGTTTTTCCCGACTGTATAAGGCCGTTCATTTTCCGTTTCAGCTTGCCCTTTATCATTTCCTTATATCTTACCGCTTCTTCAGAATTATCCTCCGTAAGCCTGCCGAAATATTCAAAGCAGTCCGAGCATTCCCTGACAGTACCGTCATATTCGCACAGCATTACGCTGTAGCATTTTCTGCCCGATACACACGCTTTTTCCTCTATAACATGAAATCCCTCTGCACATAAAAAGCGGCGGAGCGTTCCTGCCCTTGTCATAGGCTGCAGAATAAGTCTCCTGCTTTTATCATAAAGCCACGCTGTCCTTTTTATCATTTCGGATATAAGTTCACCGCCCATGCCTGCTATAACGATATCGTCAGCAAGCTCGGGCTGAATATTATCAAGCCCGTCAGAAAGAATTGTTGATACCTTATCCTCCACACCAAAGCGCAGTATATTAGCCTTTGCATTTTCAAGAGGACCCTTTCTGATATCCGAAGCCACAGCAGAGGTTATTTTTCCTGCTGCCGCAAGGCTCACGGGCAGATATGCATGGTCGGTACCTATGTCGGCAAGCTTTGTTCCTTCTCTTACAAATGACGCACAGAGTGAAAGTCTGTTATCAAGCGGTATATGCATTTTACGGCTCACTGAAACACCTCGTTCTTATGGGAACCTCTGAAAATCTCCCTCACGGTTTTTAGAGAACCCCTTATATAATTGAAGAAGCCGCCGCCCGTAAGGCAGCGGCAGTTATCTCCGGAAAATCATTTATCCTTGATATGCTCGTTAACCTTTTTAACAAGCTCATCAGCATCTACACCGTGAACGGCGCACGCCTGTTCAACAGTCTCACCTCGTGAAGCAGGGCAGCCAAGACAGTGCATTCCTATTGAAAGAAAGATAGGAGCAGTTGTCTCGTCGATATCAAGGATATCCCCGATGATAGTATCTTTTGTGATCTGTGCCATAATAACAAGTCCTTTCCTGATATTTTTCTTGTATACAGACATTATAATACATACTTTCCCTTTTTTCAAGACAATATACACTATAAAACATCTTTATCATTAACAGCCGTTATTTTTTTATTACTTCTGAGCAGGTTTTTAAGGATAGAGAAAAGTGGAATAACCTTTTTTTCAAAAAGTGTTTCTCTCACAAAACGATCCTTCAGAAATATTATTCATGATGTCAGTAAACCAAAGGTTGATTGTATTATCAGATAGTTTATAACAAAATCAAACAGTTGATTGTACTTTTTATACTTTTGGTTTATAATAGCATTAAAGATAATACTCCGATGAAGAACGCATATCGGACAAATAAAAATCAAGGATGTGATCTTATGGCAGACCTCAGCCTGTTATACCCCCGTAATGTAAAACCCGACACAAAACTTCTCAGCCCCGAAGCAGTAAATGACCTTTCTATAGAATTCATCTGCGAAAAGCTTTCCGGTGAGCTTTTCGAGCAGAACATCATCAAGAACATAATGATAAATATTGAGAAAAACCCCGAGGTTATCCGTTACAGGCGAGATATATTTGACGACATCTACCATTTCCCAAAGCTCAGGGAAAGAATCAAGGATCTGCTTGAGGAGCTTGCATATTTGAAGGAGCTTGAAAAGTCCGCCAAGGACGCAACCGCTTCTCCTATATGGCAGCTTGTTAACCGTCTGCATGAGCTTGACATATATGTAAACTGTATTTCAGGCATTCATGAATCACTCACCGAAAATGATATAAAATCCGAAGGACTTATGCAGCTCAAGGATTTTGTCAGCAATATATATAACGAAAACGGCTTTGAATATCTGCACGATGATATCAAGGAGCTTGTAAGTGAGATAGGACAGGTCAAGAGCCTTTCCATCGGCGTAAACCTTGACAGCAAGCTTATGCCCGTTGAGGTAGGTATAGTATCCGTAAATAACAAGCCCTTCTCAAAGCCCGGACTTCTCAGTAAATTCCTTGATTTTTCATCAAAGAAGAACGAAATACACAACGGAACAAGCTTTGACGGTATGACTAAGATACACACCGTCGGAAATGTAAGCGGCGAGGATCCTCTCATGCAGAATCTGAGCCGTGTAATGACAGAGATGCTCAGCTCCACTGTAAAGCAGCTCAAGAGCAAGCTTTCAAAGTACACAAATATAAGCGGCTACAGCCTTACAAAGCTTATTCCCGAATTCATATTCTATATCCGCTGGGCTGATTATATCCAGCAGGTCAGAGACCTCGGCATACCCATGTGCAAACCGGAAATACTCGATATCAGCAAGCGGGAACTTCACACAACAGGCGTCTACAATTTCAAACTTGCTATTCAGAATGTTGACGGACATAAGCTTGAAATTGTCCGCAACGATTTTGAATTCACTCCCGAACACGGAATTTATATAATGACAGGTCCTAACCGCGGCGGCAAGACTACTATGACTCAGGCTATCGGTCTGATGTTCCTGCTGGCTCAGAGCGGTCTGTATGTTCCTGCCGAAAGCGCATCTCTTTCTCCTGCCGACAGCATATATACTCACTTCCCTGCCGATGAAAACAAAACGGTAAATCTCGGCAGACTCGGAGAGGAATCCAAGCGTATGAGCGAAATATTTTCCGAAGCAACAAACGAAAGCATTCTCTTATTCAATGAATCACTTGCAACAACATCATTTGCCGAAGGTCTTTATATTGCAAAGGATGTTGTAAGGGCGCTCCGTTATCTCGGCGCAAGAACTATCTTCAATACCCATATGCACGAGCTTGCAATGACTCTTGATGAAGTAAACACACAAATAAAGGGAGATATAAAGGTTGCCAGCCTTATTACAGGCATTCACGAAGGAAAGCGTTCCTACAAGATATTCATTGCACCTCCCGAGGGTGTCAGCTATGCTCAGGATATTGCCAAAAAGTACGGTGTAACATTCGATCAGCTTGCTGAAAGGATAGACTCAGCTGTTTAGTTTTTGAATATTACCGTTCTTTTGGCTGACATAAAAACAATAAATCAATATTGACAGAATAAGGCACGATAAACCTTCCGTTTACCGTGCCTGTTTTCGTTGTATAACAAGCGTCGATGTCCCCCGAGTCTCGCCTGCCGGCTCGGTCGGTGCTTCTGCCTTCGGCAGAGGTGTCCACCGGACAC
>CACXGH010000043.1 GCA_902767175.1 uncultured Ruminococcus sp. | reverse complement strand
GTGTCCGGTGGACACCTCTGCCGAAGGCAGAAGCACCGACCGAGCCGGCAGGCGAGACTCGGGGGACATCGACGCTTGTTATAGTTATTGTAATTATAGCTGTAATTGTTAAACGAAAAAAGACTAACTCATAACAACAGAATAAACTCCGGCACGGTTTGCTCCGTCACTATGACAGCACCGTGCCTTTATTCTTCCGTATAATCAGAAAGGCACCGCTTAGCATCAGACTCAAATCGATCCTGAAAACAGCTTTTATGAATTTATTCATCGTTTTGTTCGTTTGTATTTTGACATAAGTTATATTTCATAAATAAACAGCACAATTAAGAAAGTGCTGAGAAGTAAGGCGTAATTTATTAAGCGGTTCTTAAACGTGCTGTTCCCGTAAAACTGCCGGACACAATCTTATGATCGTGCTTGTGTATAAATAAAAGGAAGAATGAAAGCCAAGACACATTGAAAAGGAGGAATAGAAAGAAATGAAGATACTCAATAAGATACTTAATGTTATTCTGGATTTAGTGTATATTTACTGCCGTGCAATACCGCTGTTATATGCACTTGTATTGTTTTTTCACCCAATTCATATATACATACCTGAGTGGAGAGCGGAACTGTCTCCCACATTCTCGCCTTATGTATTTCTGCTTATCTGGGCATTATGGAGATTTTGCACACCGTTTCATAAATGTCTTGTAAAAAAACGCCGCTCTCTTATCTCGTTTCTTTTCTATAATATTCCTGTACAGATACTATTGCTTCTGGAATTCGCACAGTATCAGGCCGGCTGGGCTGTCGCAGTGCTCATTCTTGCTGCCGCCCTTCCGATAGCTTTCCGTATATGGATAAAGCACGATGAAAAAACAAGCGGTGCCGATAAGGCGGAAAAACGTGAAAACCTTATGATCTCACGAAGGTTTACGATAATAGCCGTTTCACTGTGTCTGCTTGTCCCGACAACCTTATGCGTCTTTATATATGGGTCGGCATCACCTGAATATTATTATACCGATGTCGGCACGGGTATTTCTTTATATGAAACGGATACAGAGGGAACAAACCGCCCGATTCCTGTACTTTCGGATAATCTGAAAAAGCAGCTGAAGGAGGACGAATGGAATAAGCTGTCCTTTAAAGATAAGGTTATTGTCATGCAGGAGCTTGCAAACTATGAGTCGGAATATCTCGGAATACCCCCGCTCACAGTAAAGACTACAAGGATAGATGAATATACATACGGCTCCTACCGCCCGGGTAATAATTATCTTACGATAGATATAAAGCACCTTACAGATGACGAGGTAGAATCCGTTGCAAAAACAATTCTGCATGAAGTGTTTCATGAGTTTGAATTCTATATTGTAGTACAGACCGATTGGAGCGACCCTCTGACTAAAACATACTATTTCGATAAGGCGGCATTATGGAAGGCTAATCTTGCGTCCTATACTTCAGGAAAACATGATTATAAGTCATATCATGACCAGCCGCTCGAGGCGTCCTCAAATGCCTATGCCGCTATGGAGTGGGCAAGACTCAGAGATATAATAAACGGTACTGATGATAATCACGCATAACAGAGTATTATGAGAATATATATTATTATGAGTAAAAAAAATTTCAAATAATACTTGATTTTTTTGACAAAAGAGTATACAATAGGTTTAGCACTCGAAGAGTGAGAGTGCTAAAAACAAACAGCTCAGGTACATATAGTGCCCGGTAGTTTGAAAAAAGCTATTTTTATAAAAAGATAAAAGGAGGCAATATATTATGACTATCAAACCCTTACTTGACAGAGTAGTCGTAAAAGCAGAGGAAGCAGAGGAGACCACAAAGAGCGGTATCGTTCTTACTGCAGCATCACAGGAGAAGCCGCAGTTCGCTACTATCGTAGCAGTAGGTCCCGGCGGAATGGTTGACGGCAACGAAGTTACAATGTTCGTTAAAGTCGGTCAGAAGGTCATCACAAGCAGATACTCCGGCACAGATGTTAAGCTTGACGGTGAGGAATACTCTATAGTACGTCAGTCTGACATACTTGCAGTTGTAGAGTAATTTAATAAATACGGAGGTACATTGAAATGGCAAAGCAGATCGCATACGGTGAAGAAGCAAGAAAGGCCCTCATGAGAGGTATTGACCAGCTTGCTGATACAGTTAAAATAACACTCGGCCCTAAGGGCAGAAACGTAGTTCTCGATAAAAAGTTCGGCGCACCCCTTATTACAAACGACGGTGTTACAATCGCTAAGGAGATCGAGCTTGATGACGCTTTTGAGAACATGGGCGCACAGCTCGTTAAAGAGGTTTCTATAAAGACAAACGATGTAGCAGGCGACGGTACAACAACAGCTACACTTCTTGCTCAGGCTCTTATCCGTGAGGGTATGAAGAACGTAACAGCAGGTGCCAATCCTATGGTACTCAAGAAGGGTATCAGCAAGGCTGTTGATACTGCAGTTGAGACACTTAAGAAGAATTCAAAGCCCGTTGAAGGCTCAAATGACATCGCAAGAGTTGCAACTATCTCTGCAGGTGACGAGTTCATCGGCAATCTCATCTCTGAGGCTATGGAGAAGGTAGGCAAGGACGGTGTTATCACTGTAGAAGAGAGCAAAACAGCCGAGACCTACTCAGAGGTAGTAGAGGGTATGATGTTCGACAGAGGTTACATCACACCTTATATGTGCACAGATACAGATAAAATGGAAGCTGTTATTGATGACGCTTACATTCTTATCACAGATAAGAAGATCTCCAACATTCAGGAAATCCTTCCCCTTCTCGAGGAGATCGTAAAGGCAGGCAAGAAGCTCCTTATCATCGCTGAGGATATCGAGGGCGAGGCTCTTACAACAATTATCCTCAATAAGCTTCGCGGTACTTTTGT
>CACXGH010000042.1 GCA_902767175.1 uncultured Ruminococcus sp. | reverse complement strand
GTGTCCGGTGGACACCTCTGCCGAAGGCAGAAGCACCGACCGAGCCGGCAGGCGAGACTCGGGGGACATCGACGCTTGTTATAGTTTAGTCTGCAATCATTGTGTATCAGCCCTTATATATTCGCCGCTGACATAACCGCGCAAACCGTTGTATTCAGTTCTGTACCAGCTCCCTGATGAGCCGTACAGCGGCAAACGTGTGCCGTTCGGTATTCTTGCCCTTACTGTGGAATTCACGGACGGCTCAGTCCTCAGATTGAGATTGCTTCCGTCTGTAACAACTGTTCCGTATCTTACTATATCGGGCATATTCTCCCCTCTGCCTAAAAACTCCGCTATTCCCTGAGCGAGAGCCTGTGCAAGCTCATCTATATTATCCCTTATCCACTCGGCATCGTCGGGATTGTCATGGTAAGCGACTTCAATAAGAATTGCCGGTGCTTTTGTCCTGACTATCTCTCCGAGTGTAGTTGTCGGCACTGTAGAAACCTTTGAAGGGTCGGGATATACCCTTCTTATCGCATCTGCAAAAATATCCGCTGCCCTTTTTCCTTCACTGCTGTTCGGGAAGTAGTATATCTGACTTCCCCTTGCCGAGCCGGCACTCTGAGGAGGTGAAGCATTGGAATGAAGCGCTAAATGAAGTGTATAGTTATCAGCATTCGAGCGCCTTACAGAGTCAAGAAAGCTTCCTGAGGTGTCGTTCCTGCCGTATGATATGCCTGCCGAATCAAGATATGGTATCAGGGCATCGGTCAGGATATTCATGTAATATTCCTCGTTACCGCCGCCGACATAAGGATTGTATTCCTGTGTTGACGGGCTTAAAAATACATCGGGCATTAAATATAACCTCCGTTTATCAGTATCGTTGTCATCGGGCAGAACTGAGCCTCCCCGAAAAAAACTCCCCGGCAGAGAGAGAATTCGGTCTGAGAAAACGATGTATACGGAAAAGATCGTCACTGTCTTTCAGCACTGACAGCTTTCCCTCACAGTCCATAGCCGCTTTGAAGCCGCACGACTTAGCTATATCAAGGGTATGCTCGCTTTTTGCGCCGAACGGATAGGTAAAACACAGCGGTGTCACCCCGAATTCACGCTCTGACAGAACGCAAAATGCTGAAATATCCGCCCTTAACCGCTCCTCATATTGCTGTTCGCTCTCACCCTGCTTTTTCTGCACACCCTGTATGCCTTCACTGACAGTATGCAGGTCGTATGTGTGATAGGCAAGCTCTACAAGACCGGAATTTTTCATCTCATTCAACTGAGCAAAGCTGCACTGTGAATATATCGGACTTTGCTTTTCCTCGTCACACGCCTTTTCGCAGGCTCTTCCTATAGGAGACAGTACAGCCTTACAGCCGTATTTTTTCAGCAGCGGAAAGGCATAGAGATAGTTGTTGTAATATCCGTCATCAAATGTCAGCATTACGGGCTTTTCTGGAAGAGCAGCACCGTTTTCAAAGTGGTCTATAAGCTCACTGACAAATATCGTATCGTAGCCGTTTTCGGTGAGATATTTCAGGTCATTTTCAAGACATGACGGGTCTATCATATACTTATTCTGCTTTGATTTGTCCTCTATAAATCCGTGATACATCACCGTACACAGCGTCACGGCTTCATCATCACCGCTTCTTTTTTCAGATACTGTTCCTCCGCCTGCAAACGGTGCGGAAGCAATGAAGCATACAAGAAGAAGCGCAAGCGCAGAGAGTGCAGATATTCTAAGCTTATTCAGTCTGAATGAAAGATACATAAGTCTCACCTGAAAAAATAATTTTTATTCTGTACAAAAAATATTGCCAGATAATACAAATTATGTTATAATGATACATAATATTTTTCTTTTCTGTGAGCAATTTTACTTCAATGCTGACATTGAGAGAGTGATGATAATGAGCAACACCAAGAATAAATTCACGGAGTTCTTTGTAGACACACCTGCATATAACAATGACAAGGACTATGCAGCCTTTGCCTCGCTTACAGCTCCGCTCAATATGTTTTTCCTGATATGCCTTGTACTGCACACAGGCTATCTTATACTTTTCTCATTCTACAATATTTTCATTCTTCAGATATTCGACTTTGTAGGCGTAATTTTCTATGCAACGTTCGTTATCCTGCTGAAATACTTCAAAGGCTCATGGCTCCCATGTACCCTGCTGACTATAGGCGAACTGTTTCTTCATCAGATCTGCTCTGTTTCACTGTTCGGTCTCGACCCCGGATTTCAGTATCTGATGATACCTCTTATGTTCCTGTCGGTCTTTATCAGCAAAAAAGGGCGCCTGCTTAAAGTAGTACGCAATACCATTACTCTTCTCTCCGCCTTTGCATTTATATTCCTGCTCGTCTATTTTAATGACTACGATGCCCCCTATCTGCTTCCGACATATATAAATCAGGTGCTGCTGATCGTCAACTGTGTAACAAGCTTTCTTGCAACGGCGATTTACTCAGGCAGAGTAGTTAAATCAATTGATGACAAACGCAGTGAGCTTGATGTAAGCGTTGATCAGAAGATAGCTGCAATCGAAAATATGCAGAACCGCATTATTATCAGCTTTGCAAACATCATCGAAGCAAGAGACGGCAACACGGGCAAGCACGTCCTCCGTACAAGTGAATATGTACAGGCGCTTGTATTTGAGCTTATGAAGCGAGGAAACTACAGTGACATACTCAACGACAGATATGCACGCAACACTATTCTTTCAGCGCCTTTGCATGACATAGGTAAGATAACAGTCCCTGATTCGATACTTCTGAAACCGGGAAAGCTTACTGACGAGGAATTCAAGCAGATACAGAACCATACAAAGAACGGCAAAAAGCTTATAGAGGAGTCAATGTCCGATATAGAGAACGAGGATTTCCTCAATGTTGCTAAAGCAGTAGCCCTTTATCACCATGAATGCTGGGACGGCTCGGGCTATCCCTATGGCATAAAGGGAAGCGACATTCCTTTATGTGCAAGAATCATGACAATAGCCGATGTATTCGATGCACTCGCAGCAAAGCGTGTATACAAAGCCGCAATGCCCATTTCGGAGGTCTTTGACATAATAAGGTCGGAGCGAGGCAAGAAATTTGACCCTGTTGTAGTTGATGCATTTCTTGCCATAGAACCGGAAATTGCTGAAATCGCAAAAAATAATGCCGACTAATACTGCTTTCCGGTTAAAAGTAAACACTTTTAACCGGAGTCTATTATAAACATTCGGCGCTGCTTATATCAAAGCATATCTTCTGATTTAATCCTGTTACATAAATCAAGGCACGGTTTTCTCCATTGGGAGATCACCGTGCCTTTTATACTGGTTTTCGTTAAGAAGCTATGCGGAATTTAACGGCAAAAATATTATAATCAGCCGTTAATAATTTCCTTTATCTTGTTCTCGGCAGCAACAGCGTCAGCCTTTCCTCTGCTGTTTTTCATTACAAAGCCGACTATCGACTTTATAGCCTTTTCCTTGCCGTTTTTGTAGTCGTCAACAGCCTTCGGATTTGCCGCTACAGCCTGTGCGCACAGCTCATTAAGCGTGTTTTCATCAAGTCCTGCCATATCGCTGTCAGACAGAAGTTCAGATGGCTTTTTGCCTGTCTCAAGCATTTTATCAAGCGTTGACTTCGCCATATTCATGCGTATCTTTCCGCTGTCGATAAGCTTTATAAGCTCATTCAGGCTTTCAGGGGTTACCTTTATATCAAAGGCTTCCTTCTCTGCTTCGTTCTCCACTGTGCCAAAGATCTGTCCTATAATAAAGTTCGATGCAGTCTTGGGTGTTTTTACTCCCTCAATAGCCTTTTCAAAGAACTCAGCTACCTTACGGTACTTAACAAGCAGTGCTGCGTCCTTTTCGGGTATGCCAAGCTCCTCTACATATCTGTCAAGCTTTGCAAACGGAAGCTCAGGAAGCGTTGCTGCTATCTCCTCGACTCTCTCTTTCGGTACATTGATCGTAACAAGATCTGGGTCACGGAAATAACGATAGTCATTTGCGTCCTCCTTGCCCCTCATGCCTGAGGTTGTATTTGTAACATCGTCATAGCGCAAGGTCTCCTGTACTACCTTTTCTCCGCTTTCGATAAGGTCTACCTGACGGTTGAACTCATACTCCATAGCCTTTGCAATAAAGCTTATTGAGTTCATGTTCTTTATCTCCGTTCTTGTACCAAGTTTTTCGCTGCCGACAGGGCGAACGGAAATATTAACATCGCAGCGCATCGAACCCTCCTGCATTTTGCAGTCTGATACGCCTATATATCTCATAATAAGCTGGAGTTTCTCCACATACTCCTTTGCTTCCTCTACAGAACGGATATCAGGCTCGGAAACTATCTCTATCAGAGGAACTCCGCCTCTGTTATAGTCTACAAGTGTACTTCCTCTGCTGTGTACAAGCTTTCCTGCGTCTTCCTCAATATGAATACGCAGAATTCTTATCTTTCTGCCGTTTGAAAGCTCTATATAGCCGTGATTACACAGCGGCATATCAAACTGTGATATCTGATAAGCCTTCGGGAGATCGGGATAGCAGTAGTTTTTTCTGTCCATTTTGGATATTTCGGCTATCTCGCAGTTTGTTGCAAGTCCTGCACGGACAGCATATTCCACAACTCTCTTGTTGAGTCTCGGCAGCGTACCTGGAAGTCCTATACAAACGGGACAGCAATGTGTATTCGGCTCTCCTCCGAACTGAGTCGTACAGGAGCAGAATATTTTTGTGTTGGTAGAAAGCTCTACATGAGTCTCAAAGCCAGCAACAAGCTCATATTTCATATCTGTTTCATTCCTTTCCTGTACTTATCAGAGCTTTACGCCGAAATCGGCAGCTCTGTATATATCAGCAGCATTCTCATACTGCCATGCAGCATTCAGTATCTTACCCTCACAGAAATTATCTCCGATAAGCTGCATTCCTATCGGCATACCCTTTGCATTATATCCGCAGGGTACCGAAACACCTGGCAGACCTGCAATATTTACAGGTACTGTACAGATATCGGTAAGATATGTCTCTACGGGGTCACTTACTGCATGACCGTTTTCAAATGCAGTCATGGGTACTGTAGGAGCAAGTATCACATCACATACTGTAAAGGCGTTCTTGAAAGCCTTTACTATAGTTCCTCTCAGATTCTGTGCCTTTTTATAGTAAGCGTCATAATAACCTGAGCTTAAAACATAAGTTCCGAGGAGAATTCTTTTCTTCACCTCATCACCGAAGCCTGTGCTTCTTGTTTTCTTTATCATGTCGTTTACATCGGTGTAGCTCTCCGCTTTATATCCGTAGCGTATGCCGTCATAGCGTCCGAGATTTGATGAAGCCTCGGCACAGGCGAGTATATAATAAACGGGGAGAGCATATTTCAAGGCAGGCAGGTCAAAATAAACTATCTCAGCACCAAGTGATTTATAGACCTCAGCAGCCTGAGTAACAGCCTGTCTTACATCATCACGCACACCGTCAAGATACTCTCTTGCAATGCCTATCTTCATTCCTTTTATATCATTTTTCAGAGTATCGCAGACAGGAGCACCCTTTCTTCCCTGCGAGGTTGAGTCCATTTCGTCATACTCCGATATTGCGTCATATACAATAGCCGTATCCTCAACGCTTGTTGTAATAGGTCCTATCTGGTCAAAGCTTGATGCATAGGCTATAAGACCATATCTTGAAACAGCACCGTATGTGGGCTTTAAGCCTACTATACCGCAAAAGCTTGCAGGCTGACGGATAGAGCCGCCTGTATCTGAGCCGAGACCGTAAACGGCTATATTTCCTCCTACAGCAGAGGCAACACCTCCCGAACTTCCTCCGGCAACATGACCGGTATTATGAGGGTTTTTTGCGCCTCCGAAATATGATGTCTCGCATGATGAGCCCATTGCGAATTCGTCCATATTTGTTTTTCCTATAAGAACACCGTTCTGTGCTTTCAGAAGTTTCCATACTGTGGCGTCATATATCGGCACATAGTCCTCAAGTATCTTGGAGCAGCAGGTCGTTCTTATATTTTCGGTGGAAATATTGTCCTTGAGCGTCATAGGAATTCCCTCAAGAAGTCCTATTTTCTCGCCGGAAGCTATTTTCCTGTCTACCTTTTCAGCCGTTTCGAGAGCTGTTTCGGGGGTAAGTGTAACATAAGCGTTCAGACTTTCATTATCCCTCTGTGCTGCCTCGATATAGGCATTTGTCAGCTCTCTGCAGGATATTTCTTTTTGCTGCAGCATTGTGTGCAGCTTGTTTATCATACTTTCACTCATTTTATTCGCCTCCGTAGGGTATCATTTCATGATATTCTTTACAAGGAAGCAGCCTTCATCGCTGTCCTTGGCGTTCGCGAGTATCTTTTCCCTGTCGTATGAAGGAACAACCTCGTCCTCACGCAGAACATTGGAAAGGTTATTGATATTATCAAAGTCTGTTCCCTCGTCAGAGGCATTATTTATCGTATCCGCAAACGAGATTATCTTAGACATATCCTCTGTCAGCTTTTCTATCTCATCATCAGCTACAAACAGCTTTGAAAGGATAGCTATCTTCATTATTTCTTCCTTATCGACCACAATTCTGTCTCCCTTCTTAGTTATATCATACGCAAATAACCACGGGATAAGCTCGGAATCGTCTCTGCGCCTCTGCAGTTCATCCTGTGGTTATTTATTGGTCAGAGTCTGTACCTGACGCTGCGTTCATTCGCCTTTTCTTTCGTCAAGTCCCCCGAACTCATCGTCATCGTCATCATCGTCATCGTCATCTCCGTCATCGTCATCTTCATCTTTGTCGATATCGGTGTCGGTATAGTCGATGTCGAGACGTCCCTCGTCCTCTTCTTCCTCGTCCTCATCATCGTCCTCGTCAAATTCCTTTTCCTCGGGCAGCTTAGCCTGATCGCTCCAGCCTGAACCGAAGCTGTTATCAGGGTCTTTCTTTATGAGAGCTTCAAGTGACTCATCGGTCTTGTAATCCTCTGCCTTCATGTGGAACGGATCCTCCGGGCCTTTTTTTATGAGGTTTTCGATTTTATCATGTTCAATGAGCTGATATTCTACCAGATCAGGATCCGATGCAGGGGCGGTGTAATTCTGAACAGGTGCAGGCTTAGGCGGAGGCGGTGCGGGTCTTTGTGCCTGCTGAGGTGCGGCAGTTCTTCCGAGAGAAGATTTTTCCCTTTTTTTCTTGGAATTTATTCCCGCAATTATAACAATAATACCGCCGATAATTATAACAGCACCTACTATTATAAGAATAACCCATATTACAGAACCTTTGCCCTTGTTTTCTTCCTCGTTTTCACTAACCTCACTTATGCCGTTGGCAGTAAGATAAGCCTCGTATTCCTCGGAAGTCATTACCTTTACCTCAGCAGAATTGCTGTTCTTGGTGAATTTTGGTGTCGTTGCGACACTCATTACAGTATATTCACCGTTCATGCTCGCTTTCCATATTCCCGTAAACACACCTGTTTTATCGCTGTGCATATTTATAGGCTGTTCCTTGCCTCTTTTATCCTTTACTACAGCCTTTACACGGATAGTATCAAGAAGTCTCTTATCCTCAACGATTCCCTCTTTATTTCTTACCGTTGCAGTTATCGTCACCTCATCGTCAACACGAACAGCCTCTTTGATTTCCTGATCTATAAAAATAGAGTAGTAATCCATCTGTGTTACAGTACAGTTGCTGTTATCGACTTTATTGAGGTGCAGGTTCCAATCTCCCTGTTCAGGATAGAAAATTTTTATCATGATGTAGCTTCCCGTTGAGGAAACCTTGATATCCTCATCATTTTTGAGGGATACTGCCTTGCCGTAAGGGTCTTTAAGCTCGGGAGCAAGCTCTTCAAAGGTAAACGTGCTTCTGATTATTACACTTACAGTAAAGACGGAATTATCAGCAACATTTATCTTGACATTTCCGTCAACTATTTCCTTTACCTCACCGTCAAGCTGATAGATATTTCCGAAAATATCGGAGAAGATACCTACAAGCTCCTCAGAGGTCTTTGTCTCATAGCGGACGCCTTCCGTCTCGTCTGTTATTCTCTGAAGCTCCTCCTCTTTCATTTTGCCGTTGTAGTTCAACCCTATCGAATAAACAGGTATCTGACGGTCATGCAGAGTAAGAAGCGTAGCGTCCATTTCATTATTGCATTCTTCAAGCGATCTGCCGTTTTCCGGAAGTGCTGTATTTCCGTCCGTCAGCAGTATAACTACCTTCTGTCTGTGGTCGTCCTTATACTTGGCGGAAGTAAGAATATTCTTGGCTTCGGTCAGACCGAGAGCTATATCTGTATAGCCGTCAAGGTCATATTTTATCGAAGCCATTTTCTTTTTGGTTTCTTCAAGAGCAGCGGTGTCGCTGACATCAACTATCTCACCGCTCTCGAGTATCTTATGAGTATATACAACATAGCCTATTCCGCAGGAATCATCAAGCAGGTCAACAAACAGCCTGTATGCGTCTATTGCAACCTTATCAGGGTCGGAATTCGTCATCGAGCCGCTTGCATCAAGCACAAAGACTACATCGAGATTCATCTGTCCGTCATTGCT
Organism: uncultured Ruminococcus sp.; assembly: GCA_902767175.1. Classification (GTDB taxonomy): domain Bacteria; phylum Bacillota; class Clostridia; order Oscillospirales; family Acutalibacteraceae; genus UBA1213. The sequence goes on along the minus strand of CACXGH010000042.1, from coordinate 2,068 downwards.
GATAATATCGGTATCAGCATTATTCTGTGCTGAGCTTTCCTGCTCCTGCAAAGAGCTTTGGCCGCTGCTCTCGTCTGCATTTACCGTTACAAATGCACAGCTCAGAGACATTGTCAGCGCCATAAGAAACACTAAAGTCCTTTTCAGTATTCCTTTCATATTGTACATTCCCTCATTTCTGTTCGGTTTGTCATTTTTTCAGCGTATCTTGATATGAACCTCACGAAGCTGCTGTTCCGTTACCTCTGTCGGAGAGCCAAGCAGCAGATCCTGAGCATTGCTGTTCATCGGGAAAGCAATTACCTCACGGATATTTTCCTCCTCGGCAAGAAGCATAAGCATTCTGTCAACACCGGGAGCCATACCTGCATGGGGCGGTGCTCCGTATTTGAACGCATTATACAGTGACTTGAACTTATCCTTAAGTTCCTCCTCACTGTAGCCTGCGATCTCAAATGCCTTTACCATTATATCAAGGTCATGATTTCTAACGGCACCTGATGAAAGCTCCACGCCGTTGCATACGATATCATACTGATACGCCAGAATATCAGTAGGCTCCTTTTCGAGCAGAGCCTGCATACCGCCCTGCGGCATTGAGAAGGGGTTATGTGTAAATATAACCTTGCCTGTTTCCTCATCAAGCTCATACATCGGGAAGTCAGTGATGAAGCACATTTCAAAACGGCTTGTGTCGATAAGGTCAAGTCTCTTTGCAACCTCTGTTCTTATCTGACCTGCAAGTTTTGGTGCGATGTCCTTTGAATCTGCTATGAAGTAGATAACATCTCCTGCCTTAGAGGAGTTTATCTCAATGAGCTTTTCCCTGTCGCCTTCCTTAAGGAACTTGTCAATAGGTCCGTCAAATGTCATATCGTCTCTTACCTTGACATATCCGAGACCCTTCATGCCTATTGACAGAGCAAATTCCTCCATATTCTTGAACCACTTCTTTGACTGTGACGCAGCACCGGGAACATTAATGCTTCTTACCGTCTTTTTGCGGAAGGGAGCAAAGTCTGTTTCCTCAAACATAGGGCTAATATCCTTTATAAGAAGCGGGTTTCTGAGGTCGGGCTTATCAGTACCATAGGTAAGCATAGCCTCGGCAAACGGAATTCTTCTGAAAGGCGGCTTAGATACCTCTTTCTTTGAGAACCTGCTAAATGCCGCATACAGTACGTCCTCTGCTGCTGCAAATACGTCCTCCTGCTCGGAGAAAGCCATCTCAAAATCGAGCTGATAGAATTCACCCGGTGAACGGTCTGCTCTTGCGTCCTCATCACGGAAACAGGGAGCTATCTGGAAATACTTATCAAAGCCCGACACCATAAGGAGCTGCTTGAATATCTGAGGTGCCTGCGGAAGTGCATAGAACATACCCTTATGCTTTCTGCTGGGGATAAGATAATCCCTTGCGCCTTCAGGAGAGGAGCATGAAAGTATCGGAGTCTGTATCTCTATAAAGCCCATCTCCGTCATTTTATTGCGGAGGAAGGAAATAAGTTCAGAGCGCATCACGATATTGTTATGCACCTTTCTGTTTCTCAGGTCGAGGAAACGGTACTTAAGTCTTACATCTTCCTTGACCTCTGTAGATGTCTGTATCTCAAAGGGAAGATTCTGCGGAGCCTTACCAAGCACCGTTATATCATCTGAGTGTATCTCCACAGTGCCTGTAGCTATCTTCGGGTTTACGGTATCCTCATCACGCTTTGTGACCTTTCCTCTGACAGTAACGGAGCATTCCTTATTTATATTTTCAAGGAGCTTATCGTCATGAACAACTACCTGTACAACTCCGTAGTGGTCACGGATATCAAGGAACATAACACCGCCGTGGTCACGGATATTCTCTACCCAGCCTGCAACACGGACGCTGCTGCCTATATCTGATTCTCTCAGTTCGCCGCAATAGTGGGTGCGGTACTTATTTTCTTTACGCATATTACTCTTCCCTTTCTAAGAATATTGCTTTTTCTTAATTAAACAAGGAGCAAAGCTCCAACAAGCTCGCTTGATTGGAGCGAGCGACGCCGTCAACAGACGTCGGGGAGCTTTAGCTCCT
>CACXGH010000041.1 GCA_902767175.1 uncultured Ruminococcus sp. | reverse complement strand
GTGTCCGGTGGACACCTCTGCCGAAGGCAGAAGCACCGACCGAGCCGGCAGGCGAGACTCGGGGGACATCGACGCTTGTTATAGTTTCTTATCAGAAATCAGCATCAAACAGCATAAAAGCAACAGAATACTTACGGCAGGTACGGAATGTACCTGCCGTAAGTTGTTCTTTCGGGAATGTATCGGGAGTATGGCGAATAATAATAAAAAGAAAAGAGACTTCTGCGAAGCAGAAGTCTCTTTGGTAACGGGCCGTTAACTGTTATTGCTTTTAAGTTCGTCAAGACAGCTCTGACATACGGACTGATTTTTGTAGGTCTGAATGTTATTTGCCGAATTGCAGAAGATACAGGCGGGACGATACTTTTTGATGATCACGCAGTCATCGTCTACAAAAAATTCTACTGAATCCATACCGTCCTTGATGTTAAGCATTCTTCTTATGTCTGACGGAAGTACAAGCCGTCCCAATTTGTCAATTTGTCTTACACAACCGATCGCTCTCATTTGTACCGCTCCTTTCTTAAAAAAATCAGTGACTATTTTGCTGTATATATATCGTACTATATTAGCACAGAAATGTCAATAGAAAATTGTGAAATTCACGATAATTATTTGAATTATTGTGCAACTTGTGTTATTTTGGAGAAAAAGGCAATAAATTGCAGATACTCCCAAAAATGACTTATAATGCATATAATTGGAAATTTTCTGCGAAAAAAATAAAAAACTGCTATTTTTATATAATACTAAAATGACATTATTGGACAAACTGAAATTCGTCAATATTATAAAAATACCAATACTGAATTTTTTTGACAAAGATGTCAGAAATAACCATGACGGTACTAAAGTGCAAGTGACGGCAGACAACAATCTTAAAAAAATAAGAAATACATGAACATATCGGCTGTTTTTAAAACAACAGCGGTGACATAACTATAGTGCAGTGACTGATAAAGGAATAAAATGAGTTTTTACGGTTGGTGAGGGTATGATAAACGTTGTCTGGTTCGGAATACTTATAATAAGCTTCATATGTTCTGTTGCTGCAGGCAGAGTGGAGCAGCTCTCTGCCGCAGCGGCGGAAGGGGCGGATAAGGCAGTAAAGCTGCTGCTGTCAATGACGGGTGTTATGTGTTTGTGGTGCGGAGTTATGAAAATTGCGGAGAAAAGCGGACTTACGGAGCTTTTGGCAAAGGCGCTGTCTCCTGTGCTAAAAAGGCTGATGCCCGACATAAAAACAAACGGCAGCGCTATGAGGGCTGTAAGCGCAAATATTACGGCGAATTTTTTCGGGCTTGGCAACGCAGCTACTCCTTTGGGAATACTTGCGATGAAGGAACTGCAGAAAACAAATCTGATAAAAGATGAGCCGAGCGGCAGCATGATAATATTTGTTGTGATAAATACGGCCTCGGTGCAGCTTATTCCCTCCACCATTGCAGCAATAAGGCAGGCGGCAGGCAGTGCGTCACCGTATTCGATACTGTCTTATGTATGGATATCATCGGGACTTGCCTTGATAGGAGGGCTTGCAGCAGCAAAGCTGTTTTCGCTGAAAAGGCGGAAAAATACAGGGAGGTGAGTCTACGGATATTATAGGTATATATGCTGTGCCTGTTGTGATAGTGCTTACGGTAATTTTCGGGGCGGTAAAGAGAGTACCGCTTTTTGACAGCTTTACAGACGGAGCAAGAGAGGGTATAAAAACAACTCTTGCAATAGCGCCGTCTCTTATTGGTCTGATAGTTGCGGTTACGATGCTTGAGGCGTCGGGATTTTTTGAAATAATAACGGGTCTGCTGTCGCCTGTATGCAGTGCGGTCGGGATACCGTCTGAGGTAGTGCCTTTGGGAATGATGAGACCGGTGACGGGAAGCGGTTCGTTTGCGGTTCTGAACAGCATATTGGAAAGGCATGGAGCGGACAGTCTTATCGGCAGGACGGCGTGTGTTATGGCAGGCTCTACCGAAACGACATTCTATGCAATAACCGTATATTACGGTGCTGTCGGGATAAGAAAAACGGGATATACTGTTCCTGCGGCACTCACTGCCGATATTATAGCAATGCTTTCGGCTATATGGCTGTGTTCGGCTTTTGGCTGAAAGGCAGAACTGTCATTGCGGAAAATCTCTGACTAAAAAACACAGATTAAATCTATCCCGATAAGCAGATATGTATTTGCTGTTCGCAGAGCGTTGTGAACAGTCGGGCGTTCTGAGCGAGTAAAAATATATGGATATACAATTATAAGATTCGGTCAGGAGTTTTCAAGGGCTGAAAGAGTAAAGGGACGTCGTCCCGTGTTGGAGGTACGCAGGGTGAAACATTCGGACATCGGAAATAAATAAGAATGCATTGCAGGGGAAAATAATATGTGGTAGAATAAGCCGGAAGGGGTGAAACTATGTATATTGTTAAAGATATTATAGAGCCTGATTTTGGCTGTGAAGGTCTGCCGGAGGGCGAAGAAATATGCTGCGAAGTGATTCTTGAGGATAAGGAAAACGGAAACGAGTCGGTTATTAAGGTGCCCGATGCAGAACTGTATAAAAAGAATATAGATATCGGCTCGCAGGTGCGGATCACTGACGGGAAAATATTTGCCGATGATTAAAAACTTGCACTGACCGGAATTACAGGATAAGGAATATTACAAAAAGTACAATTGTGAGTTTAAGGGAAGTATTTAAAAGGTATAATATGGCAGAAAAGTATACAATTTGTAGAAAAAGAAAAAAGATTGAAAAAAGGTGTTGACAAAGGGAGGAGGAAGTGGTATTATAACAAAGCTGTC
>CACXGH010000040.1 GCA_902767175.1 uncultured Ruminococcus sp. | reverse complement strand
TGTCCGGTGGACACCTCTGCCGAAGGCAGAAGCACCGACCGAGCCGGCAGGCGAGACTCGGGGGACATCGACGCTTGTTATACTAATTTTCGATAAGAAGCTTTAAATAGATTTGAGCGGAAAGTCTTACTGAACGAGCCAGAGAACGCCAATCAAGGACGGCAACAAAGTTATACGGAATTTAACACCAAAGATATCAGACTATTCTATAAGATATCAGTATCAGACCGCAGCCGTTTTTAATCGGCTGCAAGCTTCCTGTGTTAAAACACACAGGACGATTCTCAGCGGATTTTCGAGCACTGACAATGACGCTGAAACCCTGAAATAATTCAGCTGTAATTATTTGTTTCTTTAGCTTTACTTTGAAAACATGAAATGATATAATGAAAAATAAATAACAAGAAAGAAGGGTTTATGTTGAAAATGCCAAAGAAATTGTCTGCCATCAGCGTGCTGTTGTCGTCTGCTTTGGTCGTTGGTTTTGCTGTACCAATGCCCGTATATGCGGAAACGGACGACTACGAAAAAAGAGATGTGACCGCTTATTTATTCGGCATGGAAGATTCTGCCACTCTCGAATGTCTGTTCCGCAGCGATCTCCCGGAAGTTCCTTATATCAGTGTCACTGATTATTTGAACAATATTTATACCGATGAGTTTACAGAAACAAAAAATGCGGATCATACCTATACGGTTACAAACCCAAAAGGCAGTATGATAGTTAATACGGCAGATGATACGGTATATTTTGAACAATTTGAAACTTTTATATCCGCCGCTGCCAATTCAGAAGGTACAATGCTCGAAGCAGACTACTGCAAGGAGCTTGCAGCAGCAATTGAAGGAGACAGTAAGACCCTTACCATTGATTTCAGCGAATACAATATTGATCTTATTGAGGACGGTGATAAGGTATACTTCCCCTTAGCTACTATCAGCGATATGTTTTTCACAACCTATAACGGTGCGGAATATATTGACGGCAGCATTTACTTTGTTCATACGGTAGACGAAACAAAAAATTCCTACATTGACAAATCCTCACTGTACGCTAAAACAGAGCGCTCAAAGGAAATGGCAAAGTATTCTTACGATGAGCTTTGCTTTGTGATGGATAAGATATATGGCAGACCCTCAAAGGCAGAGATAGCTGCTGTCATTGCAGAGAAGGGATTTGATAAAACGCTTGATGAATACAGCGAGAGCACCAAAACGGCTAAAGAACTTCTCCAATCGGAAAGCGCTGCCGATTTTGTATTAGGTCTTTGCTGTCTCCAGCAATTTTATAATGACGGCGGACACACCATGCTGCCGGCTGCATTGATTGATCTTATGAATAAATACGCAGATTCTGCACTTACTGCGGATATTCAGGTCAAATGCTTCCTTGAACCCGAGTACGCCGAAGCTTTATTCTCAGCATTAACGCCATCTATTACTGCCCAGCAGGAACTTGAGCAGCTGAGCGCTTTAAGAGATGAAAAGTATCAGAACTACGAAGTTGTAAAAAGTTGGGACGGTCAGGCAAATTGCCGTTTTCTCAGGAATGGTGATACCGGTGTGTTTGTATTCGACAGTTTCTTGAATGATGCGGTTTATGCCTTCAAATGGTCAGTTGACTATGCTGCCGAAAACGGCATCAGGAATGTGCTGTTGGATATTTCATGCAATACAGGCGGCAGCACTACTGTAGTGGTCTATATGATGAACCTGATGACAAACAGTCGTTATCACACTGATCATTGGCAGTATAGGGTTATGAACACCCTTACCCGGAATATAAATTTGTTTGATAATTTAGTCGACCTTAATCTGGACGGATATTTTGACGACAAGGATAAGGACGTCGCCTATGACCTGAATTTCGGCGTTCTCACCTCTCGTATTTCTTACTCCTGCGGCAACCTGCTCCCCATTATGGCAAATGACGAGGGTATTGCAATCCTTGGCGAGACAAGCGGCGGCGGTGCTTGTATACTTTCGGTTTTCCTTACACCCGAAGAGATGTTATATTCGTTATCAGGTTATATGAAGTTTATTTCTAATGACGGGAATGATGCAGACCTTGGTGCTCCCGTAGATTATGATCTCACCAAAACATCAGTGGACGATGACGGCGTAGAAACCGTAGATTATTCTGACTTCTATGATATCAAAGCACTCGGCGCTCTTATTGATGAATATTATGGTGTTGAGTCTGAGTCGTCACAGGACGAGCCATCTCAGGACGAATCTTCTCAGGAGGAGCCTTCTCACAACGAACCTTCTCAGGACGAACCTTCTCAGAATGAACCTTCTCAGAATGAACCTTCTCAGAATGAACCTTCTCAGAATGAACCTTCTCAGAATGAGCCTTCTCAGAATGAGCCTTCCCAGAATGAGCCTTCCCAGAATGAGCCATCTCAGACATCGCCTGTCATCAATCCCGGAACTGACAGTATAAAGACCGGTGAAAGCGGCAGTGCATTCCTGATTATTCTTGTCATGCTGCTGGCGGCGGGAACAGGCTGTGCTGTTTCCTTTAGAAAAAAGACAGAATGAGCTAAAAAATAATTACTTTATGCAGATGCGGTTGTTCAAAGCACCGCATCTGTTTTTGTTATTGAGAATGACACAGTTTCGAGCAAGCATCGTCCCTTTGTGCATCAGGGGCTTTGGAGCAACTTGTGTATTTTCTATCCTGATACTAATGATAGAATACTTTAGGAAACGCTGATAAAATTCAATGCCTGTATTGCGTCAGCAATTTTTAGTCCAATTGTGCAAAAATGCCGCAGACAAGACAGATACTGAGCCATAAGGCGTGATTTATTCAGCGTTTCCCTTAATATCTTTGGCGGAAAATCTATTTAAAGCTTCTTATCGAAAAATAGTATAAACAAACGCCCCTGTATTATTTTTTGCACAGAATTCCGGCAGACGTCAAGCTGACGGTGCGTGACCACACCGGACGAATCGCTGTGCGCTCATTACACTCGCTCTGACTTACAGACAGAGCATTCTTTGTCCGTGATTATCCGCCTCACATGCCGTTATCGTGCGCTTATTGGCGGTTTTATTGTATAAATAACTATTGGCGCAGTCAGATAATTGCTGATGAACATTTCTGTCACCGCAAGTCTGGAGTGCAGGCTCTGTGCGGCAAATGGTTGATAAAGATGTTATCGTTTGATATAACAAGCGTCGATGTCCCCCGAGTCTCGCCTGCCGGCTCGGTCGGTGCTTCTGCCTTCGGCAGAGGTGTCCACCGGACAC
>CACXGH010000039.1 GCA_902767175.1 uncultured Ruminococcus sp. | reverse complement strand
GTGTCCGGTGGACACCTCTGCCGAAGGCAGAAGCACCGACCGAGCCGGCAGGCGAGACTCGGGGGACATCGACGCTTGTTATATCAGATATCCGGCTGCATTTCACGGAGCTTGTCAAGCACTTCGATTATCTTTTCCTTTTTGGCAAGTCCGGGAGAAAAAGCCGTTGCATTTCCGCAGGCTGTACCGAGAAGCAGTGCCTCTTCATAGCTGCCGCTTCTTTCATATCCCGCAATAAATCCTGCTACCATAGAATCACCCGAACCTACGGTATTCACAACCTTTTCCTTTACTATGCCTGTTTTATGTAATTTTCCGGTTTCGTCAATGAGGATAGCGCCATCCGGGCCAAGAGAAACAACAACATTTTTGGCGCCCATTTTTCTAAGCTCCGTAACACAGTCGATAATATCCTTCTCTGTTTTTATCTCCTTCATGAATATCTCTGACAGCTCCTGTCTGTTGGGCTTTATGAGAAACGGCTTATATTTCAGACAGCCTGTAAGCAGTTTCTTTGCAGCATCAACGACAATACGCACTTTTCTGTCTTTTAGTCTTTCGAGTATCCTTACATAAGCATCATTGCCGAGTGTCTGAGGAATACTTCCTGCAAGTACTATGGTATCTCCGTCTTTAATAACATCGGTTTTTGACAGCAGCTCAGAAAACTCCTCATCACTGATATCAGGCCCCTGACAGTTTATCTCACTCTCCTCTGCTTCCTTGATTTTAACATTTATCCTTGATACACCTTTTTTCAGGGTTATAAAGTCGGCATTGACACCCATTTCATCAAGTCCCTTTATAATAGCCTCTCCGGTGAAGCCTGCGGCAAAACCGAAGGCTGTGCTGTCAAGACCAAGCTCGGAGAGAACGAAAGAGACGTTTATACCCTTTCCTCCTATGTAGAATTCCTCACTCGAGGTACGGTTTGTTATTCCTCTTGTAAATTTTTTCAGCCTGACAATATAGTCTATCGAAGGGTTGAAGGTTACCGTATATATCATAAAGACGCCTCCTTTACTGACGTTCTGTCGGCAAGACCGCTGTATGTAAGCTTATCGGTTATAATACTGCACCTTGATATCGGCGCAAAGGTAACGGGGAATATTCTTCGGAACTTTGAATGGTCGGCAAGTATAAACGCCGTAAAGCTCTTTTCGATAGCCTTCTCCTTTACGATAGCCTCTTCATTTCCGGGAGTTGTATAGCCCGATGAAAGCTCTATTCCGTTAGCTCCTATAAAAGCTTTTGTGAAGTTGAATTTAGCAAGGCTGTTTACTCCCTCTGCACCGGCTACACAGGCATTTTTAGCCTTTATCTTTCCTCCGAGTATATATGCCCTGAGTCCCTTTGAAATAAGCTTCTGCGCATGGAGCAAGCCGTTTGTAAGAAAGACAGCTTTTGTACTGCCTATATACTCTGCAAGTCTGAGCGTTGTTGTTCCGGAGTCGATATATACAAAGTCATCGTCCGTTATCAGAGATGCCGCATATTTTGCTATCATATCCTTTTCATCGGACATGACACTCTGTCTTTCGGTTATTTCTTTTTCAGTAATACCCTCTATCTGTCTTAAAGTTACTGCACCTCCGAATACCTTTCTGAGTTTTCCCTGTTTATCAAGATAAACAAGGTCACGTCTTATCGTAGATTCAGATGTATCTGTGAGCTGAGCAAGCTCTGTCACCGTTACGGCATCTTTATCATCAAGAATATGCAAAATCGAACGATGCCTTTCCTGAGTAAGCATCTATAGTCACCTCTGATTACAGGGAACGTCTAAAAACCTTACTCATGAGCCTTTTGCTGTATTTTTTACATACGCAAACTGTCTCATGTTCCGGTTTTGAGAGACCCCTTGCATTATATATATCATTCACCTATTAAAGTCATGCAAAAGCGAGCCTATTGGATCACGAGAATATTCTTTGGAACAGTTCCTTGCCCTTTTCGGAGAATATATAGTCCTTGACAGCACCGAGGACCTCTAATGTCAGGCTATTTGTACGGCAGGTAATCATTCCATCGCCTGATTCAAGTTCCTCAAGTCTGAGCGTAAGAGAAAGATCTCCCAATTCATAAAGATATCTTGTCCTGATATACAGTAAGCCGTCTTTAAGCTGCACATTATCGGTCTTTTCTGCCAATCCGCTGAGCAGGGCATTGAGTATGATCCCGTCTATACTCAGTTCACCGATCTTTACGTCTTTCAGGCTTGCAGCGATAACTCCCTCACTTTTGTCGAGAGTATAATCAACTTTTCCCTGAAAAGCAAGGTCGTGATTAAAATAATGAATTTTTGCAAAAAACTCATCAGACTCATTATTATGGAAATACACCCTGATATTTTTCAGGGGCTTATCAGCACCGCAGAATTTATCATTCATATAGGTATTGACCTGCACATCTGACACTTCAAACGCTTTTCCGAAAACTGCGCCTTTAAGCACAGTAAACAAAAAGCCGTCATCAGTCTCGGTCATCGTGTATTTTTCTTTTATATTATCTCTCAGTGCAAGGCTTATGCACACACTTCCGACAACAAGTACGCCTATCAGCAGAAGTGCAGTTACAAACAGAATTATTCTTCCTGCTATTGATTTTCTCTTCATCTGCCAGCCTCCTTAATCAGCATTCCTTGTAATAATCCGTTTGTTCCGGAACAAACGGGTCGAAGTATCGCCTGTCAATGACAGAGTGAGAGTATGGAAACGTAAGCGTAATCTGGAACATCGGCACACCGCCTATTTGAGTTCGGCTACGGTGACTCCGGAGTCGCCTTCTCCGAATGTACCAAGACGGAAGGTACGCACAGACGGGTGAGTTCTGAGATGCTTTTGTATCTCTTTTCGCAGCACCCCCGTACCTTTTCCGTGAATTATCGTTATCTGATGAAGTCCCTGCATTACCGCAGAGTCAATAGCCTTGTCAACGTCAAGTATCGCATCAACTGCTGCCTCGCCCCTTACGTCCACCTCCGTTGATGCGGTTCTGCTCATGTCGGTCCTTACTGTTCTTGTAACGCTCCTCTTGGGAATTGTAATACTCTCCTGTTTGAGCAGACGGAGATTATCAAGCGCAACACGGGTCTTTATTATTCCCGCCTGTACAAGAACGCTGTCCTTACCTGCTTCAAGAACAGTAGCCTTTTTATCTATATCGAAGATAAGCACAAGATCTCCTGCTTTAAGCGGTCTCGGCAGCTTGTACTCTTCTTTTTCCTTTGTTTTTACGGGATCGGCAGCGTCTTCCATGCTGCGGATATCAGCTCTGAGTTTAGCCTTTTCCTCGGGTGATATTTCCTTTTTCTTCCGTACTGCTTCAAGCTCATCAAGCACACCGTAAACCTGTGCTCTTGCCTTTGTTATTATTGCTTCCGCCTGCTGCTTTGCATTTTCAAGCTCTTTTTCGTTTCTTCTGCGGCTTTCCTCAGCCTGCTGCTTTACTTTCTCAAGCTCCTCAAGAGCCTGCTGTCTTAACTGTTCGGTCTCTGCAAGTTTTGTATCAAGCTCGTTCCTGCTCTCCTCAAGCTTCTGTACAACTGATTCAAACTTTGAATTTTCCATTGAAACAAGAGCCCGTGCCCTGTCGACTACCTCCTGTTTAATTCCGAGACGCTCTGAAATAGCAAACGCATTTGAGCGTCCGGGCATACCTATCAGCAGCTTATATGTCGGTCTGAGAGTTGCGACATCAAACTCACAGCAGGCATTTTCAACACCTGATGTATCAAGCGCATAGCTTTTCAGCTCGGCATAATGTGTTGTTGACGCTATCTTTGCGCCCTGCTCTCTTAATCTCTCAAGAATAGCAGTCGCAAGCGCTGCACCCTCAACGGGGTCCGTGCCTGCTCCAAGCTCATCTATCAGAACAAGGCTTTTATCATCGGCCGCATCAAGAATTCGTCTGATATTAGTAATATGTGCAGAGAAAGTCGATAATGACTGTTCTATACTCTGCTCATCTCCTATATCGGCAAGTATATTGTCAAATACAGAAAGCTCGCTGTTATCTGACGCAGGTATCATAAGTCCGCACATTGCCATAAGAGATAAAAGTCCCATTGTCTTGAGCGATACGGTTTTTCCTCCGGTATTAGGGCCTGTAACGACAAGTGTATCAAAGCTTACCCCAAGCTCTATATTGGTCGGAACCACTTTGTCCGCAGGAATAAGCGGATGTCTTGCATTTTTAAGTACAATTCTGCCCTTGTCATTCATTTTGGGAAGAGTGGCTTTCATCTTATATGCAAGCTCTGCCTTTGCAAAAATAACATTAAGCTCCGTAAGTATGCGGTAGCTGTCCGAAATGCTGTCGGCATAAGCTCCAAGCTCGGCAGAAAGCTCTGAAAGTATTCTGTCTATTTCCGTCTGCTCTCTTGAACGGAGAAGTCTTATATCATTATTTGCCTCAACAACGCTCATAGGCTCTATAAACACAGTAGCACCGCTTGATGAGGTATCATGTACAAGTCCCGGAACCGAGGAACGGAATTCCGCTTTTACGGGAATAACAAATCTTCCGCTGCGTATTGTAACGATACTGTCCTGCAGATACTTCTGCATAGATGAGGAATGTATCATTTTATCGAGTCTTTCTCTTATTTTAGCGGCAGCGGCAGTTATTTTCTTTCTTATTGCCGCAAGCTCAGGTGAAGCATTATCAGCAATTTCCTCCTCTGAAAGAATAGCGGACGTTATCTTTGTTTCAAGATATTTATTGGGCGCAAGTGCATTGAAACGCATATCGAGACAGGTCTCTATAGATGCTGACCTGTCCCTCCACTCGGAAACGGTGCGTATAACACGCAGCAGTGCGGCAGCTCTGAGAAGTTCAAGGGCAGTAAGAACCGCTCCTGCCTGCGCCCTGCGAAGCGCATTTACTATATTATGTATGTTTCCGAACGCAGGTGCGCCAAAGCGTGCCGAAAGAGAATGTGCATCGTAGGTTTCTCTCAGCAGCTCCTGCACCTCAAACAATCCTGTAGATGGCTCAATGGCAAGCGCAAGCCGGGCAGCGTCCTCAAACGAGGTCTGCTCAGCAAGTTTTTCAAGTATTTTATCAAGCTCTAAGGCTTTATGGTCTCTGTTCATAATGTTTTTCCTTTATTTGTGAAATTTCATGAGTATATCTGTTTTTTACAGCTCTCAGAAGCATCATAAAAATGCTTTTATCTGTTTATAATAATCAAGTGTATGGAATTTTGTGTCCGAAATGCTGAGCATATATTTTTCCGTGCAGTCAGCAAGCTGATTCAGCGATGTGTCCGATATATTGAATGAAAATATTTTCTTAGGCTCTGCAAGAACCACATATCTCAGCGCAGCCATAGCTCCTCTTGACAATACGGCAGGACTCCCCTCGCCTTTAAAGCAGTCGGAGCAGATAAGCTTATTATTTATATAGTCGAAGAACATCGTATCCGACTCATATTTGCCGCAGCCCGAACAGTATATAATATCCGGCATACTGCCTGTAAGAACAGCAAGTCTTATTTCAAAAACCGACTTTATCAATGTCGGTGAGCGGTCGGTATTTACAAGAACATGGAGACAGTTCAGCATCATGTCGAGCACATCTGAAGAGTACACATTCTCCGGCACAGTCTTTATTATAAGCTCACTCATATACTGTGACAGTGCAAGCCTCTCAAGGTCAAGCTGTACATTATAGAAGGACGTAATAAGCCGTGCTTCATCTATTATGTAGCTGGATCTTCCGGCATAGATGCTCAGATGCGAATAGCTGAGCGGCTGCGTCGGGGCAAAGTTGACGCTTTTCATATTCTTTGCCCCTCTTGCAAAGCAGCGCATAATGCCTTTATTTCTTGTAAGAACAGTAACGAGCCTGTCACTATCTCCAACGGTCTGGTCTGTCAGTATCAGAGCTTCCATATCCGTCTTCATAGAATTCCTCCGATGAATCATGTTCTTCACGGGAAGGATAGCCGAGCTTTATCTTACAGTAGGCAAGATAATCACTCACACTTCCCGTCTCTACAAAATTCTGCCAAGCGGTGTTTTCATCCATACATATATTACCTCCATATTTTCCGAATTAATGTATGGTATTATTATATCCGCTCAACGTTGAATTATTACAGAAATTCTGTCATAAGAATAATTGATTTTGTCTATCTTTACTCATCAAAATTACTCTGGTCATATCCGAGACTGCGAAGAATGGCTTCTCTGTTGCGCCAATCCTCCTTGACCTTCACCCATATATTAAGATTTACCTTACAGTCAAAAAATCTTTCCATATCCTGTCTTGCATAGGTACCTATCTTTTTGAGCATTGCTCCTCCCTTGCCGATTATTATTCCCTTATGGCTCGCTCTTTCGCAGAATATAGTGGCGTCTATGTCAATTATTTCCTTGTCAGTACGCTCCTTCATTCTTTCCACAAAAACAGCCGTGCCGTGAGGTACCTCCCTCTCCAGCAGACGCAGCAGCTTTTCTCTTATCATTTCGGCAGCCAATACTCTCTCAGGCTGGTCTGTAAGTGTGTCTTCATCAAACAGAAAATCGCCCTCGTGAGCAAGCTGTGACATTTCCTTTTTGAGTATATCAATTCCGGAGCCTGTCTGTGCCGAGCAAGGAACTACTGCGCTGAAATCATAAAGTGAAGAAAGTTCCGATATCTGCTTTGCAAGAACAGTCTTATCACCTACGGTATCTATTTTATTGATAGCAAGCACGGCAGGCAGGTCAAGAGAACGGAATTTTTCAATAAGCTGCTTTTCCTCCTCGGATATATCCCTGTCAGCCTCAGTAACAAGAACGCACATATCCACTCCCGCTACAGATTCATTTATCGAACGCAGCATAAATCGGTCAAGGTCATTCCTCGGCTTATGAAGTCCGGGAGTATCAATAAACACAAGCTGGCAGCTGCCTTCTGTCAGTACACCCATTATTCTTGTTCTTGTCGTCTGCGGCTTAGATGAGACAATAGCTATCTTCTCACCTAAAAGTCTGTTCAGAATTGATGACTTTCCCACATTCGGTCTGCCTACTATCGCAATAAATGCCGTCTTTTTATCATTCATTTATTTTTACCTCTTTCCTTTTTCTTCCCGAACGGAAATATAATATATACTAAAGACAATACGGTAACTGCCCCCATAATGCAAAGCCCGGGAATATGGCTTATATAGTATTCATAAGCTCTCACCCAGCCCTCAGGCTGAGAAAACATTACAACACCGATAACTGCAGCAAAAGAAGCAAGTATAAGCACCGCACCTGCAGCGGCATCCTTTGCCGCTTTTATTTTAGCGTCTTTTTCCCTGCATACCTTATCGCACAATGTTTCAACAGCGGTATTAATGGCTTCGGCAGCAAGTACTCCGCCGATCGTAAGCAGAAGAAGGACATATTCCGTCCTGCCAAAATCAAAAAAACGCGCAAAAAGGAGGACATACAGTGCTGCCACTGTATGGACTCTCATATTTCGCTCGTTTTTTATACAATGTATAATTCCGCAGAATGCGTATTTAAAACCTTTAAGAAAGGACATCAGCTTTCGTCCTTCATAACATAGCTCGATGAGCTGGGCAGTCCGAGCTGTGTCATTACCTTTTCTTCCTTTTCACGCATACGGATTCTCTGCAGTCCGTTATCCTCATGGTCATATCCTAAGAGGTGCAGCATTGAGTGAGCAGTGAGATAGCCTACCTCTCTCTGCAGGCTGTGACCGAAACGTTCTGCCTGCTCGATAGCTGTTTCCATGCTTATTACGATGTCGCCAAGTATCTTTGCACCTGTTGTGGGATCGGTATCATACTTGCCGTTTTCCCCCATAGGAAATGACAATACATCGGTAACTCTGTCCTTATTTCTGTATATATTATTGAGCTCTTTTATCTGCTTATTATTAACGAGTGTAACACTTACCTCGACCGAGCCTTGAAACTCCTCCATTTTGAGGACGGCATTGCAGCAGCGTCTGATGAGCATACGCAGACCTGTCGGTATCTTTATGTCCTTCTGCTTATTTGTTATAATAACCTTTATCTTATCCATTTCAAAACTCACCTTTCATCAAAATTACTTCTGTCTCTTGTTGGCAGCATTTTCGTATGCATTAATAATATCCTGCACAAGTCTGTTTCTGACAACGTCCTTTGCCGTAAAGAATACCGTTTCTATTCCCTCGATACCCTTAAGTACTCTCACTGCGTCCTTCAGTCCCGAACGCACACCTCCCGGCAGGTCGATCTGTGTAATATCGCCTGTAATTACCATTTTGGAATTAAAGCCGAGTCTTGTCAGAAACATCTTCATCTGCTCCGGCGTGGTATTCTGTGCTTCATCAAGAATAATAAAGCTGTCATCGAGCGTTCTGCCTCTCATGTAGGCAAGCGGAGCCACCTCGATATTGCCCCTTTCGACATATTTCTGATAAGTCTCCGCTCCGAGCATATCAAAAAGAGCGTCATACAGCGGTCTCAGATAAGGATCGACCTTGCTTTGCAGGTCTCCCGGAAGAAAACCGAGCTTTTCTCCTGCTTCGACAGCAGGACGGGTAAGTATGATACGGTTTATCTCCCTTGCCCTGAAAGCCGCAACAGCCATTGCGACCGCTAGATATGTCTTTCCTGTTCCGGCAGGCCCTACACCGACTACTACCGTATTATTCTTTATCGCCGTACAGTAGCTTTTCTGTCCGAGTGTCTTAGGCTTTACGGGTCTGCCCTTTGACGTGATACAGATACAGTCTCCTGCAAGCTGTTCGATACGGTGTTCGTTTCCTTCATTAACAAGGGACATACAGTATCTCACATTCTGATCACTCAGCGCTTCCCCCTTATTAAGCAGGCTCAGCAGACTTTCTATGACCTTTACCGCCTTTGAAACGTTTTCAGGCTCCCCTGTGACCTTAAGCTCAGATCCACGGCACACGACCGATACCATATACTCATTCTGTATCAGTCTGATGTTTTCATCGAAGGTACCGAAAAGAGCCACAGCCTGCTCCATGCGGTCAATATTAAGGATTTGTTCGAGCATTCAACCACCTTGACCATTCCCAGAATAACACATATTAACACATTTAGCAAAAATATGTAATTGAGATATAATTTTTTTAATTATAACATAAAAATAGTTAAAAGTCACTATATTTTTTGAATTTTTTTAAATTTTTTCCCAATGATAGTTTTATCTCTTCCAACTGTGCAAGCTTACGTTCAAATGCTCTGCCAAGATAAGAAATACTCTAACCATTTCCTTCTGAGAACATCTTGTATTTCTGCCATTATTGTATTATAACAAGCGTCGATGTCCCCCGCCTCTAAAGGCGGCGGGTGCCATACGTCCGTCGGTGGCGGGTTAAAATCCCCCACCGACG
>CACXGH010000038.1 GCA_902767175.1 uncultured Ruminococcus sp. | reverse complement strand
GTGTCCGGTGGACACCTCTGCCGAAGGCAGAAGCACCGACCGAGCCGGCAGGCGAGACTCGGGGGACATCGACGCTTGTTATATCATTTTATTGCATCAAATGCCTGTGAGAGATCCTCAAGTATATCGTCAATATGCTCCGTTCCGATAGAAAGACGGATAGTGCTCTGAGAGATACCCTGATCTGCAAGCTCACTGTCTGAAAGCTGCGAATGTGTTGTAGTAGCCGGATGAATGACAAGCGACTTGACATCAGCAACATTGGCAAGAAGCGAGAATATCCTGAGTGAATCTATAAAGCGGAATGCTGCTTCCTTGCCGCCCTTTATATCAAAGGTAAATATGCTGGCGCCGCCGTTCGGGAAATACTTCTCATACAGTGCATGGTCGGGATGATCGGGCAGTGAAGGGTGATTTATCTTTGTGACATTTTCATTGCTTGAAAGGAACTCTACTACCTTCTTTGTGTTCTCGATATGGCGGTCAAGGCGCAGCGACAATGTCTCTGTTCCCTGTAAAAGAAGGAATGCTGCAAACGGTGAAATTGTTGCGCCTGTATCACGGAGAAGTATTGCTCTGATATATGTTACAAACGCTGCAGGGCCTGCTGCCTGTACAAATGATACACCGTGATAGCTGGGATTGGGTGCTGCTATAGGAGCATATCTGCCGCTTGCACTCCAATCAAATTTGCCGCCCTCAACGATTATGCCGCCCAATGTTGTGCCGTGTCCGCCTATGAACTTTGTTGCCGAATGAACAACAATGTCGGCGCCGTGCTCGATGGGTCTGATAAGATACGGTGTGCCGAAGGTATTGTCAACAACAAGAGGAATGCCGTGTGAATGAGCTATTTCAGCAATAGCGTCTATATCCGGAATATCGCTGTTAGGATTGCCGAGTGTTTCAATATATACAGCCTTTGTGTTTTCCTTGATAGCACCCTCAAGCTCTGCGAGGTTATGTGCATCAACGAAGGTCGTTGAAATACCATAGAGCGGAAGTGTATGTGCAAGAAGGTTATAGCTGCCGCCGTAGATCGTTTTCTGAGCCACTATATGTTCTCCTGCCTGTGCAAGAGCCTGTATAGTATAGGTTATTGCTGCAGCGCCCGATGCAACCGCAAGAGCCGCTGTGCCGCCTTCAAGTGCTGCTATGCGCTTTTCAAATACGTCCTGTGTAGTATTGGTAAGTCTGCCGTATATATTGCCTGCATCTCTCAGACCAAAACGGTCTGCGGCGTGCTGTGAATCATGGAAAACATAGGAAGTCGTTGCGTATATCGGTACTGCACGGGAATCTGTTGTCGGGTCTGCCTGCTCCTGTCCTACATGGAGCTGTAATGTTTCAAATCTATAGTTACTCATTTTTAATTACCTCTTTCAAATATTATTTTTGTTTTTATTTTAAAACTAAGCTATGAAACATCGCTGCATTCGCCCGTTCCTGTAATTATGTCTTAATGCCTTGAATACAATACTCATTTCTTTGCCCCATTTCTATATATTACATATATGTTTGGTGTGTATTTAATATAACATAGTATTCCTATCTTGTCAATAGGTTTTTAGATTTTTTTATCTGATATTGAAAATTCTGCCCGAAGCTTTTATAATATTGTTATATTATTATTAAAGGAGCAAATCAGATGAATCAACAGGTACGGAACGGAAAGATCGACCTTCTGAAATTTATATTTTCTATAATCGTTGTAATATATCATTTCAATGTCGGGAACTACCATTACACGCTGTTTATCAAGGGTTATGTAGCTGTAGAGTTTTTCTTTGTTACATCAGGTTTTCTCTTTGCACGCTCACTGTCGAAGATAACATATAATAAGGAAACTCACATGAGGGACAGCTTCGGCTTCATGAAGAAAAAGTTCATTTCGCTTTTTCCATATCATTTCTTTTTCTTCTTAGCCTGTTATATCTCGCTTATAGTAAAAGTACCCACAATATCGAACGCAATAACGCAGCTTGTTAAATCAGTGCCTGATTTATTCATGATGCAGATGTCAGGTATCAGCAATATGGATATGCTGCGCTACGAATGGTATATATCAGCCATGCTGATATTCATGTTCATTATCACGCCGATAGCAATAAAATACAGAAAAGCATTTTTTTATTATATCTGTCCTCTGATATTCGTACTGCTCACGGGATATCTGTATCAGCAAAAGCACGATATAAACTTTGTCCGTCAATGGAACGGACTATGCTATCAGGGACTTCTCCGTGCCGCTGCAGAAATATCTCTCGGCTGTATATGCTATGCTATATATGAAAGAAAGCTGTTTGATAAGCTGCCGAAGGCTGTACTTCTTATTATAGAATTCGGTATTTACACTTTCATCATTCTGTACTCATGCAAGTACTTCACCAAGGTAAACGACTACGCAATACTTTTCATGACAGCTCCCGCAATAACGATATCATTCAGTGAGCGTTCATCTGTAGGCTTCCTGAACAATAGGTTCATTTACTTTTTAGGAAAACTGAGCCTTCCGATATATCTTTCCCAGCTTTTTGTAAGACAGTTTATTGAGCCTGTGCATTTTGGCTCCCCTGCCGTACATACCGCTGTATATGTTTCAGCAGTAGCTGCGGTATCTCTGTTATGCATACTCATTACCGACAATTTCATCAAAGCAGTAAAGCACATTTCAAAGTCACGGAAAAGCAGGCAGGCTGAGGGCAAGTGACATACTCCCCCACCTATAGAGGTGGGGGCTTCTCGTTCAAGTACGGCAACCCGTACAGTATCAACGAGCTATCCCCGTGTGTCCCACGGTTCTTGTCTTGGTTTTATGCT
>CACXGH010000037.1 GCA_902767175.1 uncultured Ruminococcus sp. | reverse complement strand
TGTCCGGTGGACACCTCTGCCGAAGGCAGAAGCACCGACCGAGCCGGCAGGCGAGACTCGGGGGACATCGACGCTTGTTATATTAACATGCGGATCGGCTAAAAGGGAATAACGTTTCGCTCAGGTCTTATCAAAGACTTACAGTGTAAAGGTGTCCGGCACATTTCGCTTTACGGAAGTACAAGCTCATACAGCAGTTCCTGTCTTTCCTCATCGGAGCTGCGGTTTTTTCTTCCGCCATGTACCTCCGAAAAGCTCATTCCAAGCTTCTTCATTACTCTTTGTGAGTTTGAATTCTCGCTGTCACACTGTGCTATAAATCTTTTTATCCCGAAACCGCTATAGAAATACCTGATAAGTGCTTCTGCCGCTTCAGCAGCATAGCCGCTGCCCCATTTATCCTTCCGTATTATCCAGCTCAGCTCTCCCCTGTCATAATGTCCCTCAAAGAACATTGCCAGACCGCCTATGTTTTCATCACCCGAAAAGACTGAATATTCATAGAAATCCGGCTTCGGCTTTTTCATCTCAAGCTCCGCAGCTTCGATAAACTCCCTTACCTCGTCACACGAACTTTTCGGAAAAAATACCATCATACGGGCGTTATCCTCATCAAGCGCATAACCGCACACACCTTCGTAATGTTCCATGCAAAGCGGTACTATTCTAAGTCTTTTTGTCAGTATCTCCGTTTTCTTTTCCTCCTTTTTCTGTCAGCGGTGCCGCCTTTACCATATCAGACCCGTCCGATAGTCTCCGGAACGTTTGCTTCACAGGGTATGGATATGATACGCTGCTCACTGTCCGTACAGTGTTTTAAGGTTTCCGAACAGGTATTCAGAATAACAAACCGCCTCCGCCGATCCGTCAAAGCAGAAAACCACAGACTTTGTGCCGCATATTATGAAGCGACACCGAGAATCATTGTTACTATTCTTAATGCAAACAGAACAAATGAGACCCACATAATCGGGTGAATGTCCTTTATCTTTCCTGTTACGACCTTGAGAATTACCCATGAAATAATACCGAACATTATGCCCGTTGCAATTGAGCTTGTAAACGGCATCATTATAATTGCAAAAAATCCTCCTACCGTATCGGCAATATCACCGTCAAACTTCATTCTGGTGATGTTCTTTACCATAAGCAGTCCGACAAATATAAGTGCGGGTGCCGTTGCAAATGAAGGAACCGCAAGAAAGACAGGATACAGTGTAAGTGAAAGCAGGAACAAAACCGCTGAGGTAAGCGCTGTAAGTCCTGTTCTGCCGCCTGCTGCAACACCTGTTGTAGACTCCACATAAGAGGTAACCGTAGATGTACCCAGCATAGCGCCTGCTACCGTTCCTACAGCGTCAGCCATAAGCGCACGGCCTACTCTCGGAAGCTCACCCTTTTCGTTGAGCATATTGCATTCCTGTGCAACACCGATAAGTGTACCTACTGTATCGAAAAGGTCAATGAAAAGGAACGCAAACACAACAACAATGAAATTCATCGGATTTACCGTAATATATGTAAAATCGAATTGACAGAATGTATTCTCAGCCATAGACTGAACGGGTGCAAATACCGAATAGCCTTCAAAGTTTGGAATTACAGAGTTTGCACCTATACCCGGATCTACATGATACCAGCCTGTAAGCTCTGCAACAATGCCTAAAAGCCATGTTACCGTAATGCCTATCAGAATGGCACCTTTTACTTTATAATGCCATAATGCGGCTATTATAAGCACGCCAAGAAGAGACAAAACAACCTCAGGAGAGCCAATATCGCCGAAGGTTGTCAGGGTTGAAGCATCAGCAACAGTTATCTTTGCCCCTTTAAGGCCGACTATTACTATGAAAAGTCCGATACCTGCCGATATGCCGAGCTTGAGGTTTTCAGGCACCTTGTTTACAAGAGTCTCCCTGAACTTAACAAAGGACAGCAGAATAAAAATTATGCCCTCTGCAAGAATTGCCGTGAGAGCGACCTTCCATGGGTCAGTAACTCCCTGTTCTGCAAGCTGAGGAACAACAGAATACGCAAAGTACGCATTGAGTCCCATACCCGAAGCAAGAACTACAGGATAATTCGCAAAGAATGCCATTACCAACGTAGCAAAAGCAGCGGATACAGCGGTTGCCGCAAAAACGGCCTGTGCAGGCATACCAGATGCCGAAAGAATGCTTGGGTTTACCGCAAGGATATACGCCATTGCAAAGAATGTCGTCAGACCTCCGATAAGCTCATTTCTGACAGTGGTGCCGTTTTCTTTAAGCTTGAATAGTTTTTCCATTTTATACACCCCAATATTATTGATATTGAATATTATATCATAAATACTCATTTTTTCAAGTATTTTGGAGATAAACGACAAACAGGGCCGTATAAGCGGATATATGCTATACAGCCCTGTTATTGTCAGCTCTTCAGCGGATAGAGCGTCAGTTTATTATCGTAGCTGCACAGACCGAGAAAGATATCCTCAGCCTTGTTGAACCCCTGTGATTTAAGCTCCTTTTCCAGCCATCTCTGATTAAGTCCCTTCCTGCTCAGATTATCCCCTATCACTCTGCCGTCCATTATTACCTCAACGGAAATATGTGACGGCTCGGGCATAATGCCGATATCCTTCGGGTCAAGCGGACGTTTATTGCTCACGGGAAGAATTGACAGCTTGCCGTTGTATTCAAAAACCGCTGTCTGAATATCACTCAGGTCAAAATATCCCTCCTGTCTGCACAGCAGCATGAATTCACTAAGCTCCAGCTTTGCCTTTTTCATGTTGCTGCGATACAGCTTCCCGTCATTCATTACTATAGTCGGAGTGCCGTTGATATATCTTCTGCTGCGCGGGAATTTCCGTGTAATTAAACAAGGAGCAAAGCTCCAACAAGCTCGCTTGATTGGAGCGAGCGACGCCGTCAACAGACGTCGGGGAGCTTTAGCTCCT
>CACXGH010000036.1 GCA_902767175.1 uncultured Ruminococcus sp. | reverse complement strand
GTGTCCGGTGGACACCTCTGCCGAAGGCAGAAGCACCGACCGAGCCGGCAGGCGAGACTCGGGGGACATCGACGCTTGTTATATTGTTATATTTGACTAACTGTTACAAAAATTATAAAACTTATTTCGACAATTGTCAACACAAACAACAAAAATATTACTTTATCCAATAATAAATTTAAAAATTTTAAAAATTTTTAAAAATCTGCGAACAAAACGGTTTTTAACTGCATCTTAATCTTTAGAGGGGGGTCTCTGAATATTATAATACCAAGGAGGAAATAAAAAATGACCAATTGTAAATCTAAAGCCATTTTCTCTGTTCTCGTAATTGCAGTGCTGACAACCTCATTATTCTCAGGCTGCTCAGGACAGGGACAGGAAACATCAGCGGTGCAGAGCACTAATGACACAAGCGCAGTATCACAGGCGGAAAGTACACCGCAGAAAAGCAGCACATTACAGATGAGCAGCGAACAGGAACAGGAATATTCCGATAATGAAGCGCCCTTTGTTGAATGGAGCGATGAAAACCGTGAAAAATTCAATGTTCCTGCTGATTACCAGCCCACAAGCAATGATGCTTTTGAATACTCAGAATACAATAACACAACCCTGACAGGAAACGGACGATTGGACATTCACGGCATTGTCATAACAAAATACACAGGCACTGATACAGATGTCCGAATCCCTGTAACGATAACTGAGGGCGGTGTAGAATACACCGTTGTAGAAATCAGCGACTCAGCTTTTGCCAACAACACCATAATTAAGTCAGTAACCGTCCCGAATATATCTTATGACGGCCGCAGCCGTGTTTTACACAGTGCTTTCAGGGGCTGTACCTCACTTGAAAAAGCAACTCTCTACACTCCGTTCGCAGCTCAGGATATGTTTAACGGCTGCACCTCATTGAAAGAAGTAGTCATGTGCAATAAAACAGAAAAAGGTACAATTGAGGACAGAGCCTTTTCCGATTGCAGTTCACTTAAAGAATTCATCTGTGATAACCACATGGAGCAGATCAGCGGCAATGCATTCAATAACTGTTCATCACTTGAAAAAGCTGTATTCAACGGCGGTGTAGAAAGTGTAACAGGTTTTCAGGGATGTTCCTCCCTTAAAACGTTTGAATTCAAGGATACCAGAATCATAAAGGGCGGTGCATTTGAAGGCTGTACATCTCTTACCGAGATAACCATACCTGAAATGGTAGAAGAGATAGGAAGCAGGGCCTTCTATAACTGTACCAATCTTAAAAAAATAACTGTTGAAGGCAAAGATACACAGATCGGCAGCAACTGCTTCGGTTTCTACCCAACTGACACAAAAGATTACGAAAAGGTAGAGGGACTTGTTATCTACAATGCAGGCAAGCTCTCAAAGGCTCATGCCTATGCCGTTGCTCAGGAGTTCACCTCCAGGACAATAGGAAGCTGATAATAAAAGAACAGACAGCTTTTAATTATAAAAGGAAGTGATAAAATTGGCTGAGGTAACTCTACTTGATGGATGCAGGATTTTATTGTCAACTATCAATGAGCTTGATGACACACAGCGGCAGATGGACAATATTGAAAAATCATTTTTTCGCTACATCAAAGAAAACAAGCTTGTAGAATATAAAACAGTAAAGTCAAAAATCAGATTTGCATTGGACGTATCTATAGCATTCGGAGCTATTTTTTCATTATTTCTGACGTTTATCGGCGGCTCAGGGCTGATATATCTTATAATATACGGCGCATATTACGGATATCGCCTTTATGTTAATTTTCAGAAAAAGCAAAACGACCGGATTCTGAATATTCTTACAGTAATAATGTATTTCGTCAGCGCATTGGTAGTTGTATCAATGTTTCTGAGAAGCATTGTTGTCGGAGCAATTATGACTGTTCTTGGCGCTGCAGCAGTATTAATCGCTTCGAGCGTCAAGAATAAAATGCTCAGAAAAGAGAATCTCAAAATCCATAAGGAAAACCTTGTCCTTGCAGAAAAAAACGAGCAGTTCAGTATTCAGTATGATTCACTGTGCAATACATATAAAGAACTGAGCAATAAGCTGGATATGCAGGCTCAGGGCTGGATGCCGGCTGTTTATCTTAATAAAGATGCAATGAGTTTTTTTGTTGATTGTCTTTTAAAGAGAAGGGCAGACACCGTGAAGGAGCTTTCAAATCTGTATCAATATGAGCTGCAGAAAAGAAGAGAATATGAACAGCGTGAGCGTCATCACAGAGAACAGCTTGACACCATTGAAAAAGAGAACAGGCTGAACCGTGAACAAGCAGAGCGTCATCATCAGGAAACCAACCGTCTTATGCGTCAGCATCATAGGGAAGAAATAGCAGCGCTCGATAATATTGCTTCATCACTTGATATGCTTACCTATGAAGCGTACAGACTTGACAGTCACTTTTATTAATACAAGCTTTTATGCTCCGAAATAGCATAAAATACTTAAGGAATCGCTGAATAAATCACACCTTACGGTTCAGCGCTTACTTAAACCAATTATTAAACTGAAGGAGAATAATAAAATGGAAGAAAATAACAATGGAAGCTTTTTCACCTCGAATATTTTCAAATGGATACTCATAATCGTTTTTGAGATAATCAGCATTGTTACATTTGTACTGCTGTTACCCAAACCGGACAATATGAAGGACGCCAATGGCTTTGCTCCTGTCATAATCTATTTCATTGTCTGCATCATTATCAGTCTTGGAATCATTTTCAAGCTGAATAAAAGAGTTGACAAGTATCAGCAGAAAAACCGGTACAAGGAAAAACAAGTTGACAACTTTGTATCGGAGGCTACCGGCTTTTATGTACAGCCTGACAGCAGCTCTGACAGAAAGACTAACAGAATTGCAATTGTTGCAGCACTGTCCGTTATTCTTTCGCCCTTCATAGCTCCTTATGTACTCGGAACTCTTGTATTCACAATTGTTTGCAAAGCAGCTGAAAAGAAGTAAAACAGAAATATAATTATTGTTTCTGCTTATAAAGACATTTTTCGTTAAGTTTTGATTACGACGAAGCTTTAAAGAGAAATGTCAATTCGCATTCATCACTTGATTACATCTCATAATACGAAAAATGCACACACGCTCCCCCCCTTTTTGACGTGTGTGCATTTATTATTTTGTTATGTTCTATGTATTCTTTGATTCATCAACGGACAAATTATTGCTTACTGCCGTTGTTTCATCTTCAATCAGGTCTTCTTCGATAGGATTCACTTCGATCGGGTCTTCTTCGATAGGATCCACTTCGATCGGATCTTCTTCGATAGGATCCACTTCGATCGGATCTTCTTCGATAGGATCCACTTCGATCGGGTCTTCTTCAACAGGATCTGCTTCGTTCGGGTAATCTTCGGGTTCTTCATCATATCTGTCATAATTCTTAGGATTATCAAGAGAGTATTTGCCGTCAGGATAATCAGCAGAAGGATCGGTAAACAGAATATAATCATTATTTTCAGTCACGAATCTGAACTGCCTGCTTTTAAGGATACTCTTTTTCAGATTTAACAGATCGGTTTTGCTTCTTCCTGCCTTGGGCAGAATAATGTTCTCGATAACACCTGTAACTGTTGTAAATGCATCAGGCTCTATTTCGGTAATGGTCGACGAAATATACAAGTTTTTAATTTTAGCTTCTTTTGTATTTATTCCGTACATACGGTAATAATCAATGTTTTCAAACTCGTATTTTATCAGCT
Organism: uncultured Ruminococcus sp.; assembly: GCA_902767175.1. Taxonomy (GTDB): domain Bacteria; phylum Bacillota; class Clostridia; order Oscillospirales; family Acutalibacteraceae; genus UBA1213. The sequence continues at coordinate 9,620 of CACXGH010000036.1, read as the reverse complement.
TCTTCATACCCTCAGGCAGATACAGATTTTCAGCAGCAATGTTGGTATATAACAGAGTTATCAGCGTGTCATATTCTCCGTCTCCGGAATCGTAGAATACCGCATTTTTATCCTGAAGTTCTAAAAACATCTCCTTTATTTCAATAATCCTCTTGTTAAAGAATTCCGGATCACTCCATACCGGACACTGTATGTATTTTATAGTACTTCCCGGAATTATAATATGAACTGTTTCAGCAATCGGGAGTGAGCCGTCAATATTGGAAACAGCAGTAACTTCCTTAAGATTTGTGTCCATAAAAGCATTAATGCTTATTCTCATCAGACCTTCCGGCAATACAAGCTTTTCTATCGGACAGTCTCTGAAAGCCTCCTCCCCTATTTCCACAACATTCGGGAAAACCTCACACATATTCAGTTCTTTTATCCCGCATCCCAAGAATGCACATTTTCCGATACTTACGACATTTTTTCCGCCTGTTATCGTTTCAATATTTCTGCCTCTGAAACAATCTTCAGGGATACTTTCCAATTTTTCGGGGAGCTTAAGAGTTACACTCACCGAATTATCATATTCATCATCTTTGATTGACAGGAAATTATAGGTCAGCCTTGTAACAGGAATTTGTTTATCCTCATAATCAATATATGACGGAAGTATGATATCGTAACTGTCGGAAGAGAACAGTGTCATAGTTGCCTCGCCGCTCTCGGTATATATCCTGAACTTCATAATATTACCGTCATCTATGGTAATATCAGTATATTTATCATAACGCCGCTCATTTTCCGAAGTTACATAGACTACACTCGGCTCTGCTTCATGTACTACCTCCCTGTCACGGTAAATAATGCTCGGCTCCGTCTCCTCACGCAGATATACTACACTTGGCTGAATGCTCACCGCTTCACTGCTTTGAAGTACCGACGGTTCAGACAGCTCCGGCAGTGAAGCTTCTTCGTATAAGCTGCTTTCCTGTTCAGCAGTTTCGGATACGGAAACCGACTCTTCCTTATCCGGCAGGTTTACAGAGTCTGATTTAAAGACATTTGCGGTTATTCCTATACATACCGCCACAGACAATGAAGCTGTTGCAATTGATATCCTTGTCGCAACCGTGTTTGAAAATGAAGTGCTTACGGCTGTAACTGCATTTGTAGTTACTGTATTCATTGCAGCCGGAGCGATCTGAACAGCGGTCTGAGATAAAGCATCTGTCTGTGAGAATACCTGCATAAGCCATCTTCCTATGCCGCCGAAAACGTCTTTTGTATGCAGTACTACATCATGTTTCTTCTCGTATGCTATTATAGCATTATGCATCTTTTTCTTTGCCGTAAACAGTCTGCTTTTAACCGTACCTTCGCTTATTTTCAAAGCAGCAGCTATTTCAGTGTATGACATTTCCGCATAGAAGTACAGTATCAATACCCGTGAATACTTTTCAGGGAGTTCCTCAATTAAAGAAAACAGTATCCTGTCATTCTCAACACGGTCTATCTTTTCATGAGGTATGTCCTCTATATTTTCGTCCTGATAGGTTTTCAGAAGCTCTTCAATATCATCAGTCTGTTCTATAGGTATGGCTGTATGCGAGTTTTTGCGGAAGAACATCTTGCATTCATTTATCGTAATAATACGCACCCATGAAGCAAAAGCATCGGTGTTCTGAAGCTGTGATAAATTCTTGAACAGCTTGATATATACTTCCTGACTGATGTCCTTGGCATCTTCTCCGTTTTTCAGCAAAAACATGGCAGTATTATTGATATCCTCCTGATAAAGCCGCATAAGTTCTTCAAATGCTTTATTGTCTCCGTTTTTTGCCGCCTCAATAAGTGCGGCATTGTTTTTTGACACTGCCATAAGCCTCTACCTTCCGATGGATTTATTTTCGGTTTTATTCCAATTATTTATACAAATTATAACACATACAAATACTGCAATTCAATTATTATTTCCTACAAACTATTGTTGCTCTGCATTAAAAGAATATAGTTTTTCCCATGGCGTGTTATTTCTTGCCAAACAACAGGAACTGATGTATAATCTGAAATATAATATAAAATCAGGAGGAATACGATATGGATTTAATACCAAGTTTTTCTGTAGACCATACAGCAATTGTTCCCGGCATATTTACCAGCAGGGTGGATAATGTCGGAGACGGAGTAGTTACAACTTACGATATAAGGGTCACAAGGCCTAACAGGGAGCCGGCAGTTGATGTGGCCGCAATGCACTCGCTCGAACACATTATAGCCACATTTCTTCGTAACGATCCCGATTGGAAAGATGAAATCATCTATTGGGGACCTATGGGATGCATGACAGGGTTTTATCTCATACTCAAGGGCAGCCGTCCTTCCCGTGAGATCTATGACCTGATAGTTAGAGCTTTCAGAGCAGTAGATTATGCGGAGAGTGTTCCCGGAACTACACCGGAAAACTGCGGACATTATCTTATGCACAACCTTGGAATGGCAAAATGGTATGCGGCAAGATTTGCTGACTACCTCTGCAGAAACAACGGCAATCCAGAAATATTTGAGTATCCGAAAGCTCAGCGCCTTGTAACGAACGATGGAAGGCAGTTCTACGATTCGTAAGAACACCTGCATATTCAACAGCGGCAGCCTCCGTGTTTTTATACACACGAAGGCTGCCTTTTTAGATCATTGTGCTGCAGTTATATTTAACGAACACCTGCGGACAATACATTTTTTAAAAATCAATGATCCCTGCACCGTCACAGACAGTGACGGAATAAACGGCAGGTATTATGTTAAACTTCCGGCTGTACTCCTGTTTTATAACAGTAATAAATTCTTTCTCAGAACTTTTCTCCATCAAAGTTACTGTACAGCCGCCAAAGCCGCCGCCGGTCATACGGGAGCCATATACACCGTGGATTCTTTGTGCTGTATCTACAAGAAAATCCAGCTCAGTGCAGGATACCTCATAGTCGTCACGAAGAGATGTATGCGAGGCATTCATCAGTTTTCCGAATTCGCTGAGATTTCCATTGATAAGAGCTTTTGCAGCGTCAATAGTTCTTCCGTTCTCATATATTGCATGACGTGCACGGCAACGGCAAGTATTATCTGTGATCTTGCCGGAACTGCTGTCAAACTCCTCCGTACTGAGAGAGCATAGTGTCGGTACATTCAGCATTTTCCGTGCCGTTTCACACTCACGCTGCCGGTCATTATAAGCAGAAGACGCAAGAGAATGCTTAACGCAGCTGTTAACAATAACAAGGGAAGCATTTTCCAAAGGAGCGTATTGAAATGACAGTGAATTGGCGTCAAGCAGAATTGCATGGTCTCTCTTTCCCATTGCACTTGCAAACTGATCCATTATGCCGCAGTTTACACCGATAAACCGGTTTTCGGCAAACTGACCGATCAATGCAAGCTCCTGCTGTGTAAGCGGAAGTGAAAAGAGTGTGCGGAGCATAACACCGACAGCCACTTCAAGCGCAGCAGATGAAGACAGACCTGCACCGTCGGGAAGGTCACTGCTGAAATAAAAATCGGCGCCGTTTTCAATCCTGTAACCAAAAGCAGAAAAAGCACGGATAACACTGACAGGATAATCAGCCCAGCAGCCCTGTAACCGAAGATCATCAAGCTGATAAACGATAACTCCGCTGTCAGGAAAGCTCTCAGAAAAGAACTGCAGCCATCTGTCCCTTCGGCAGGCAGCGGCACATCGTATGCCAAGATGAATTGCACAAGGAAGTACATTACCTCCGTTATAGTCAGTGTGTTCCCCGATCAGATTAACACGCCCTGGTGCAAAGCAGGCTGCGTCGGGAGTTCTGTTATATATTGTCTCAAAGCCTGAGATTATTCCTGACATTTCCATACCTCCTGTATTCCTGTACTACTCTGCAGCTTCCATAAAGTAAAGGCGTGCTGCAAAATCAGGAAATATCCTGACCTTTTCATTAAGACCTGTCCCTGAAAAAGCCGGACTGAGTGAAACACCTGTCCTCATAAGAATCTCTCCGGATACGATAATATCTTCTTTTTCACTGTTCATTTTTACTGCTTTGGCTATTACGTTATGAACAAATGAATCCTGTTTTACATGGAAAGGTGCTATGGTATTAATAAGGCTGCCAAATTGTTTGATATCAATTCGTTCCGGTATATTATAAAAATGATACTTTTTATTCGGGTCAAGACCGTGTGCGAAAAATCTCTGTGACTGCATATTCGGACAGGTCAGTTCCTGCAGAAGAAGTCCGACAGCGTATCTCTTATCCTCAGAAACACATATCCACTCGTGAATATTGCCTGAAAGAACTCTGTAAAACTGTCCGAACTGCAGAACTCTGCGCCATTTTTTATAAATAGAAATATGTCTGCAAATAAGCTCCCTGCTCTCAGCACTGAGATCACGCACATCACATTCATATCCTAAAATACCAAAAGCAGCCGCTCCGAATCTTGTACTCAACGGAGTACTGCGCAGAGTCTGATGATTTGGTACGGCACTGACATGAGCGCCGATACAGGACTGAGGATATCCATAGCTGTAACCCTCCTGTATAGCGGCACGGCTGAGAGCATCGGTATTATCACTTGCCCATATTTGCGGGAAGAAACAAAGCATTCCAAGGTCAAAACGATTGCCGCCGGAAGCACAGCCCTCAAACAGTATTTCAGGAAACTGTTTTGTCAGTGTACCGATAATTCTGTACAGACCGCAGATATATCGGTGAGGTGTTTCTCCTTGCCGCTCAGGGGGCAGAAATGGTGAGTATACATCTGAAAAGATCCGGTTCATGTCCCATTTCACATAGCGTATATCAGCCGAGGAAAATACCTCACTCATCTTATTTATCAGATATTCCTGCACCTCAGGGTTTGCAAGGTCCAATACCCTCTGGTTCCTTCCCTCAGAATGTTTTCTACCCTTTATTTCCATTGCCCATTCGGGATGCTGACGATACAGTCTGCTGTTCACATTGACCATTTCAGGCTCTACCCATATACCGAAGTCCATACCAAGCCCTTTTATCTTATCCGTCAAAGGCTTAAGACCGTCCGGCAGCTTTTTCTTATCCGGTTCCCAATCCCCCAGGGACTGCGAATCGCTGTTTCTCTCTCCAAACCAACCGTCATCTGCAACAAACAGCTCTGCCCCGAGTTTTTTTCCTTCTTTGGCAAGACTCAGCAGGCTGTTTTTGTTTACATTGAAATACAATGCCTCCCAGCTATTCAAAAGGACAGGTCTTTCCCTGTATTTCCATTCTCCTCTGACAATATGTTCCTTTACAAAGCTGTGCATATTGATGCTCTGACCGGAAAAGCCGGCGGAGGAATATGTCATTACTGCTTCGGGAGACTCAAAGCTTTCGCCCTCATTCAAAATAAAGCTGAAACCATCGGGCTGAATACCGCTGATAATACGGGTCTTACCATATGCATTGACCTCGACTGCTGAATAATGATTTCCGCTGTATATAAGATTAAAGCCGTAGACACTGCCCGTATGCTCCGCTGCATCAGGAGAATGTACCATAAAGAAAGGATTTGCTCTGTTGGAGGAGGAGCCTGTACGGCTTTCAGCAGAAAATTTTCCGGCTTTTAATGATGTGGTGGTTTTATTCATTTCCCTCGCCCAAGCGCCGTGAAATGAGGTAACGGATACACCGCTGAAAGGAATATCTATCTGTGTGCTCATCAAACGATTCAGTATGATAGTATCCTTTCCGTTATTCAGAAGACGGCAGCAGCGGGTTATTACATCGCATTCGGGATAGACCCGATAATGAAGTTCAAGTATCAGCACACCGTCCCTTACTGTTACACAGAGATGCTCTGCTTTTCCTTCCTCAGTATAGGAACACGGCAATAAGGTGAGATCAGAAGGCTCACTGTCTATACGATCTTCTGAATAAAGAAAATCTGAGCTGCGGCTGCCGTCAGCATGGACGATCTCAAGAAAAGGCTCCCGTATATCACCGTGACCTGACGAGGAAAATTCGAGACACATATCTTCAAGCAGGACAGTGGGATATTCTTTGGAATATACAATGCTGTTTCCTGTTTCAAACTCACGCTTGTCACGGAAGGCTTCACATTCCGATGATTCTGAAAGAGTTATTTTTTCCCCGTAATACAAATGCTCGAGATGTCCCGATGGAGTTACAGAAAATACATAGGTTGTGTTCCGGGTATCAAGAACAAAGGCAGGGCGTTCACCCTTTAGTTTTCTAATCAATTACATCATCCGCCTTTTTATTTTGTATCCTTCTTTTTGTCTATGGCTTTGTCCTTCTTATTGTCTATGGCAGACATTACCTTCTTTTCATCATAAAAGCTGAGAATAAGGGCACCTACAGCACAGAAAGCAACTGCCACAAAGCCAACGATCGTCATGCCGGTAACAGAGGCGGTTATATCATTGCTGTCGGTATTCTGTGTAGTACCTATAATTGCCAGAGATGTGAATACCAGCATAGCTAATGACTGACCGAATTTCATTGCAAAGGTACGGGCAGCAAAGAACATACCCTCACGGTTCTCGCCTGTTTCATATCCGTCGGCTTCTGCAACGTCGGCAACGATGGATTGAGGTATAATACCAAGAAGAGCCATCGGAAATGCAGCTATCACACAGATCAGCACACCGTATACTATTCCGGGTATAATTGAAGTACCGATAATTCCTATCAGTCCTGCAATCACATAAGCTAAAGCCAGACCTGAAAATCCGGATACAACCAGCTTCTTTTTTCCGAATTTCTTAACGAGCTTCGGTACTATGGGATAAAATGCTGCCGAAAGAATAGTCATGCCTCCTAAAAAGATCATTGTAAATGATTCGTCCAGCTGCATAGATACTTTAACGAAGAATGGCAGTCCGGTCTGGAACAAGGTAAGACCTACCCAATACATGATGTCGGAAAAAACAAATGTACGGAAGTTTTTGTTCTTAAATGTAGCACCAAGAGATTTGAACATATTGGCATTGGACGGCTTTGTCTCGACAAAGTCCTTTTCCTTGAGGAAAAATGTCGGAATAAGCATACAGATACAGGATATTACAGCGAGTACAATAAAGCAAATTCTGTAACTCCACGCAAATCCTGTATTTCCTCTTATCAGACCTGCAAATACAAAGGGTGTATAAGCAAGCATAGTACCTGCAAAAAAGGTAAGAGAAATAGCTGTTGAAATGTACATTCTGTCATCCTGAGTCTTTCCGAATTCTGAGATAAGCGCATTATACGGGGTACAGTACATGGTCATGAAAAGATAGAACAAAACTATGAATACCGAGATCCATACAACATTCCATGAGCTTATTTCTTCTACAGGCGCACAGAACAGAAGAACGGTAACTGCCGATAGCGGAACTGCAGCATACTGCATAAAAGGAATTCGCCTTCCGCGCTTGTTCTTGCTTCTGTCAGACATTGATGCAATAAGAGGATCCGTTACTGCGTCAAATACCCTTGAAAGAGCCGTTATAAGTCCCAATATAGTCAGAAAGCCTCCTATGACAAGTCCCGGAGAGATATACTGTAATGCGCCGCTGTCAATATCGTTCTGAGTCGGCAGATAGAATGTGACAAACCATGCACTGATTATTCCGCTCAGGGTTGACCAGCCAAGCTGACCAACCGCAAAAATTCTCATTTGTCTTTTGGTTAACCGTTTCATAATATCCTCCTTATCTTTCCGGAAATATCATTTTTCCTTTCGCAGCTCCATAGCAAGCTTTATTGCTTTATATGCACCGTCATAAAGTCCAATGCTTTGATTTATCCTGATCTGTTCGCACATCTGTGTAAACAGACCGTCCTCGCAGAGCAACAGCTTTATCATTTGCAGTGTATGAGGAATATCCCTGCATTCAAGGGTGCCGTCACCCATTTCAGCCGAATGTACCGCACCCCATTTTTCATGTCCTCCGATACGCTTGAGGAACAGCTTCGGTACGGGATAAAACGCCAGCTCACTTGGCTTTGTAACCAATACATCGCAGGATCTCATTAATAGATTTGTACAATAAACTGCTTCAAATATATTACTGTGACAGAATGCATGAATACCGTAAACCTCCTCATTAATAGCTTCTTCCGCAAATGACAAGGTCTGCTGCCAATTGTTGAAATATGTCCTGCTTATTTTTTGCAGTCCATTGATCTGAGTGCAAAGTTCCTCCCAGACCTTACTGTAATCTCCGACATTGATATATAAAACCGCTTTTTTCCGGCGAATTGCAGGCATAAGATAACGTATAACAGCCGCAAACAGTTCACGCTGTGCTCCTGCACCTCCGATTGTGAGAAGAAAGCGCATGGGCTTTCCCGAAACCTTGCGTCCTGTTCTGCGGTTACAGTCATCTGAAAGATTTGATACAAGCTCATGATCAATATAATGCCCCGTATATACAAGACTTTCAGACGGCATAGGTTTAAGGATACTGTTCTTTTGCATACCGTTCAGAATACGGTAACCAATATATGACTGATGTGTCTGAACTGTGTGTACACTGCCTTCTGCAAGATGAAGCGCCATTGGCCAATTATCCGGTATAGCGTTCACGACATATCGCATTCCCGCATGAACTGCCGCCTGTGACGGCCAGACATGAGTTCCTATTACGGGAATATCCTTGGGAATATTCTTGAATACCGCCGCCATAAGCTCTGCGTTTTTCTGATCGGAAGCATTATAGCTGAGCTGACGAAAGCCTTCATAATTCAGCGGTTCCCACAACAGCTTGTTGAACAAACTGCTTTTCTGAGAAATTCGTGAGCCTAATGAATAAAGCTCATTCTGTGCACTGATGACCTTTGTACAGGTAGTGTTCGGGAAGGAATTCAGATCCATCCAATAAGGAGTGTAACCAAGAGCATGGGCTGCCGATGCCATGGCTATAGAAATACGGTAGTGACCGAAGCCCATGCGGATATTTCCTACAATAAGACCCTTTTCCTTATCAAAAGGCAATGTTCCGGTTCCTTCATCGACCCTGATGTCATATACTCCGAGTGGATCGAAAAGACATGGATTTTCTCTGATTTTAATGCTGTAGTCGGCATTGCTGTCATCACCGTATCTTCTGATATACTTTTGTTTGGATCTTTCTGCCTTGCGCCGTGAATTTTCCTTGATCACATTTCCGAAAATTACTTTTGATCTGTCAGTCATAGTGCGCCTCCTTCTGATAAAAACTATATATCATTGTGCAGGGAAATACGTTATAAGACCCGTCAGATCACGGAGCAATGATCAGAGAGTATACTATCATCATCTCCGAAGCAGCATAATGCATATAAAGTTTTACCTTAGTATAATATTTTATGTTATATTTATAGTAACATTATTTTATAGATTTAGCAATATAAAAACAATATTTCTTGTATTTTATAAGTGCTTTAGTGTATTATAAAATAAAAGCATACCCCCGAAATTCAGATTCTGGTCTGATGTTCGGGGGTATGTTCATTAAGGATTATGGGAATATAACAAGCGTCGATGTCCCCCGCCTCTAAAGACGGCGGGTGCCATACGTCCGTCGGTGGCGGGTTAAAATCCCCCACCGACGCCCGCAGGAGCTAAAGCTCCCCGACGTCTGTTGACGGCGTCGC
>CACXGH010000035.1 GCA_902767175.1 uncultured Ruminococcus sp. | reverse complement strand
GGAGCTAAAGCTCCCCGACGTCTGTTGACGGCGTCGCTCGCTCCAATCAAGCGAGCTTGTTGGAGCTTTGCTCCTTGTTTAATTTATGGTCATTCCATACCCAAAACAAGCAAAACCGGCGGAACACTCTCCGCCGGTTTTTTGTATACATATTAATTTCATGCCCAAAATATTAAACATTAAATCTGAACAGAACGATATCTCCGTCCTTCATTACATATTCCTTGCCCTCAGAACGTACAAGTCCCTTTTCCTTTGCCGCTGTCATAGAACCGCAGGCGATGAGATCATCAAATGCGACCACCTCTGCTCTGATAAATCCTCTTTCAAAATCGGTATGTATCTTTCCGGCTGCCTGCGGAGCCTTTGTTCCTTTCTTTATTGTCCACGCACGCACCTCAGGCTTGCCTGCGGTAAGATATGAGATAAGACCGAGAAGCTCATAGCAGGCATTGATAAGTCTGTCAAGACCCGACTGCTCAAGTCCCATTTCAGAAAGGAAAAGCTCCTTCTCCTCAGGCTCCATTCCCGATATTTCAGCCTCTATCTCTGCACATATCGGCAGAACACCTGCGTGCTCCTCTGCTGCTATCTGCTTTACAACCGCAAAATACGGGTTTCCGTCCGCACTGCCGTCCTTAAAATCAGTATCGCTCAGATTTGCCGCATATATAACGGGCTTGTTTGTCAGCAGTGAAACCGTTGACAGCAGCTCTGCCTCCTCGGGTGTGCATTCTACCGAACGGGCAGGCTTTCCCTGATCAAGAGCCTCTCTTACACGGGCAAAGAAATCAAGCTCAGCCTGATATTTCTTATCTCCCTTAAGGAGCTTTGCCGTCTTGTCGATCCTTCTGTCAAGTATCTCCATATCGGACAGTATAAGCTCTAAATTGATAGTTTCAATATCCCTCTTGGGGTCAATGCTTCCCTCAACATGAACTATATCGTCATTTTCAAAGCAGCGCACTACATGAACAACAGCGTCTACTTCTCTGATATTTGCAAGGAATTTATTTCCTAAGCCTTCTCCCTTTGACGCACCCTTTACAAGACCCGCAATATCAACAAACTCTATTGTTGCAGGAGTGTACTTCTCAGGCTCATACATCTCGGCAAGCTTATCAAGTCTCGGATCCGGAACCGCAACTACGCCGACATTAGGCTCTATAGTACAGAACGGATAATTCGCACTCTGTGCGCCTGCATTTGTTATCGCATTAAATAACGTACTCTTGCCGACATTCGGCAGACCTACTATTCCTAACTTCATTTTGAAACTGTCTCCTTCGTTCAGAAATTATCAGACATCTATTATTCCCCGGATATTTCAGCGTTTTCTTCATCGTTGTCGGAAAGCGCACGGTAGGCAAATATAAATGCCGGAATAAAGAACACTATTGATATCTGTGCCATTGTAGCATCGGTAAACGAGTCCTTTCCTACGGACAGCATCTGTGCAAGCGCCCCCGATATCAGTCCGTCTCCGCAGAAATAGGATATCATCGTCATGATAAGCATTATAAAACCGAGTCCGCCGAAAACCAATGCGGCAATAAGAAACGGTTTTCCTTTCATAAATATCAGCCTCCCTCTGTAAGACCTGCGAAAAAGCCTATCGTCCATACAACATTTTTCCGGTTGCCCAACAGGTCTAATATAATATAGCACCGTATTTTTCGGTGAGCATCTTAAATTCTTCTTTTTCAATATCACACTGAGTATCCACTATAAGCCTTCCCTGATAATACCTCAGCGCCGCTTCCAATGCTACAGGGTCATCGGTATGTATCACGAACGGAAGATACGACATTGCGGCATTTTCCGCTATGCTCGCCGCATCATCGGTGGAGCTGAGTCTTATATAAACGGCATTTGCTGACGAATCGTCAAGATCTATTATGTCGTCAGACATATTATAGCCGCATTCAAGCGGCTCCGAAAGCTCTAAGTTTTCGGGCAGGAAAAATGCTTCACGGTAATTTGCGGCTGCATAGCTGTCCTTTTCGCCGTTTTCATCAAAGCGTGAGCTTAAGCTCTTTATCAGACGCAGCTTTTCCCCGTCAGGCTCGGACGACAGGTCAATATAAACGGAAGCTCCGTTTTCGGCAAGCTGCCGTATCTCTTCATCACTGTATGACGAAAAATCCCCCGCTGCTATCAGCGGTATTTCGGCATGGGGAAATGCCTTTTTTATGAGCCTTGCAAGATCCTCCGCTCCCGTTCTGCACTCTATGCCGAATGCATCTGCTCCGAGCGACTGCAGGGTAATGAGCGCCGCTATATGGTCGGTGTCTTCCTCTGTTCTGCCCTCGTCATCTGTCCTGATAAGCACAAATACAGGCATATCGGCATTTTTTGCGGCAAGGACAGCCGCACGCATATCCCACAGCTTATCAAAATTTTTCAGCAGAATGAGTTTGACCCCTGCATCTTTGAGGACTGTGATTTTTTCGAGATGATCAAAGAACGCACTTTCAAAGGCATTCTTTCCGTATTCCTCTTTAATGCGGATATTCTCATACAGCACACCGGCAGCGCCGAGCTTCGGCTGACATGATAAGGTCTCTCTGACAAGCTCCTCGTTAAAATCGGCAAAGAGATCGTCAAAGCCCTGATCCTCAAGCCTTGTATGCATTATGCCCCCTGTCGGCGCAAGAAGTATATCCGCACCGCAGGACACCGCCTTTTTCTTTTTATTATATAGTATTTCAGGGTTTTTCAGGACTGCATTTTCGCAGCAGACATTATCGGGGTCATCTCCCGTAAGCTCATCACATGAGCCTGTACCGTCTGCTGTCAGCGGAAGTGTAAACCGAAAACTCATTTTATATTGTCTCCTCAGATTCTTATGAAGCATATTTCCGCTCAGGAGCTTTTCACCTTACATAGCCTCCGGTGCGGATATCTTGAACATGGCAAGAATATTTGAAATAACCGTCTTAACGGCAAGGCACAGACTAAGACGTGCCTGCATAAGCTGTTCGTTGTCATTCCTGACACGGCAGCTGTTATAGAACTTATGGAACAGTGTAGCCACATCGTATACATAACGTGTTATTCTTGAAGGATCATAATCCTTTGCCGCCGATTCTATCTCATCGGTAAGAGCAGCAAGCTTGTTTATAAGCTCTATCTCCTCGGGAGCACTCAGAAGTGCCAGCTCCTCATCACTGCACTTTTCCGGAGAAATGCCCTCAGCCGCAAGAGTCTTTATTATATTGCATATTCTTGCATGAGCATACTGTACATAATATACGGGGTTCTGCGAGGACTGATCTATAGCAAGGTCAAGGTCGAACTCAAACGGAGTATTGGCCTCTCTCAGATTGAAGAAAAACCTTGCCGCATCTATCGGTATCTCATCAAGGAGTGTAACGAGTGTTATCGCCTTTCCGCTTCTCTTTGACAGCTTTACTCTCTCTCCGTCCTTTACAAGAAATACCATCTGCATAAGAACCACGTCAAGTCTTGAAGCATCTACCCCTAGAGCGGTAAGGGCTGCCTTAAGTCTCGGCACATAACCGTGATGATCTGCTCCTAAAACGTCAATAGCCTTGTCATAGCCCCTTGTAACGAGCTTATCATAATGATACGCAATATCAGGCACTACATAGGTCGGCAGACCGTTGGAGCGTACAAGAACGAAATCCTTATCCGCACCGAACTGTGACGCCCTGAACCATACAGCTCCGTCCTGCTCATAGGTATGACCCTTTGCCGCAAGCTGCTCTACAACGTTCTTTACGGCTCCGCTGTTATGCAGTGAGCTTTCCCTGAACCAGCGGTCATATTTTATGCGGTATTTCAGCAGGTCACGCTCAAGTCCCTCTATATTCTTTGGAAGCGCAAAGTCAACAAGAGCCTTTCTTCTTTCGCTGCTGTCACAGTCAGCGTACCTGTCACCGTACTGCTGTGCAAAGGCCTCCGCATGGTCGGTAATATCCTGACCGTGATATGCGTCCTCAGGCATCTCAATGCCTTCCTTATATTTCTGCAGATAACGCACTTCAAGTGATGTCGCAAACTTCTCTATCTGATTGCCTGCGTCATTTATGTAGAACTCCCTTGAGACATCATAGCCTGCCGCATCAAGAACGCTTGAAAGCGTATCGCCGAGAGCGCCGCCCCTTGCATTGCCGACGTGCATAGGGCCTGTCGGGTTTGCCGAAACAAATTCAACAAGCACCTTTTTGCCCTTTCCTGCGTCGGAGCGTCCGTAGCTTTCTCCCTTTTCTTCTATCTCCCTGAGTACAGAGGTATAATATGCACCGGAATAGAAGAAATTCATAAATCCCGGACCTGCAATTTCACACCGCTCAACATACGTCTCTTCAAGATCAATTTTATCCTTGATTATTCCTGCTATCTTCACCGGAGCCATTCTGAAAGCCCTCGCACTCACCATTGCCGCATTGGCAGCGAGGTCTCCGTGACTGCGGTCGGCAGGTACTTCTATTGTAAAATCGGGCATCTCTGCCTGAGGAAGAAGTCCCTCCGCCTGAGCAGCCTTTACTGCGCTGATAATAGCCTCTCTCAGACCGTTTACCGTTTTGTTAGCCGTTGACATTCGGTTTTGCCTCCTTTATTTTTAATAACAGTTCATTTTTGCTTGCAAGCTCCGACTGTATATCTATTGAATAATGAACTTCAAGCTCTCCGCCCTCTTCGTCAAGTTCGTCTCTTATGCTCTCGGTATATACTCCGAGTGTAATAATGCCGAAGCTCGTAACATATTCGCACTTATGGCGCACACCCTTTTCAAGTATAAGATTATGTCTCTCGGCTCCGCCCTTCCATACGGTAACACAGCCGTCGGAGTCTATCTTTACTGTAGTGCGGTATCTTTTCCCGGGAAACTGAGTATCGTATTCCCTGTAGGTTATATACCGGCTGCCGTTCCTTACAATATAGGAAGCCATTGTTTTCAGCTCTATTTTGTCGGAGTGGTCCTCAACCGTCTGACGGCCCGTTACCGACAATATATAGTTTTCCTCCATGTTTTCTTTCCTTTCATTCTGATATGCCGGTTTTTCCTATTAATGTATGACAGGTCAATGTATCACTGCCTGCTCAAGATTGATATGCGATACCTCATTGCCGACACTCTTGCCGAGAAATATCTCTGCCGTTCTTTTGAAATCCTCTACCGTATCGCTTACATAATATCTGCAGGAGCCTTTTCCCTCGTCCATGCTGAGAAGCTTGTTCTTTTCAAGCAGTCCTGCCGCATACAGAGCCGTTTCTCTGCCGGAGTCTATAAGCGTGACCCCGTCACCGAGATAATCCGAAATAGCCTGTGATATTATCGGGAAATGCGTACAGCCGAGTATCAGCGTATCTATGCCCTCATTTTTCAGTCCCTCAAGATATCTCCTTACGACAAGCTTTACTATCTCATCATCAGCGGAAATAAAGCTGTTCTCCACAAGAGATACAAACAGCGGACAATCCTGCTGAAAGACCTTTATTCCTCTGTCGGCTCTGAGTATTTCGTTCTTGTAAGAGCCGCTGTTAACGGTAGCAGACGTACCTATAACGCCTATCCTGCCGTTTTTCGTAGCCTTTACCGCCGCCTGAGCCGTAGGCACTACAACACCCGTAAACGGAACGGGCAGCTCGTCTTTCAGGTCAACAGCAACAGAGCTTACCGTACCGCAGGCAGCGATTATCATTTTTACACCCTTTGAAAGAAGAAAGCAGGCGTCCTGCTCGGCATAGCGGATTATCGTTTTTTTGCTGCGGTTTCCGTACGGAACACGGGCAGTATCACCGAAATATATGATATCCTCATGCGGCAGCACCTTTACAAGCTCCTTTACTGCTGTAAGACCTCCGAGACCGGAATCAAATATACCAATTGCACCCTCAGACATTCTTACCTACCCTTTCAAACGCAGATTTTATAAGAGCCTCTGTCAGCGCCTCTCCATTATAGCCGCTTTCAGCCATCAGCTTGGGGTACATACTTATAGAAGTAAAGCCCGGAAGTGTATTTATCTCATTTAGCAGCACCCTTCCGTCATCGGTAACAAAGAAGTCGACCCTTGAAAGTCCGCTGCAGCCTATAAGAGTATAAGCCTTTACTGCAGTCTGCTTTACCTTTTCCTTAAGCTCATCGCTTATCCTTGCGGGGATATAGAGCTTTGAAGCGGCGTTATTGTACTTTGCGTCATAATCATAGAATTCGCTTGCCGGAGCTATCTGTCCGGGAACGGAAGCTGTCGGCTCCTCATTTCCCAGAACGGCACATTCCACCTCATAGCCCGTGATGCTTTCCTCAACTACTATTTTGCTGTCCTCGGCAGCGGCTGTCTCTATTGCCTTTATCAGCTCATTTCTGTCATGAGCCTTGCTGACGCCGACAGAGGAACCTGCATTGGCAGGCTTTACGAATACAGGATAGCTGCCAAGCTCGCTTTCAACCTTTTCTATTATCTTTTCGGGAGACTTTGCGTATTCATGTGAATAAAACCATGTAAAGTCAGCCTGTTCTATACCGAATTTCTCAAGGAGAATATTTGTGACAGCCTTATCCATGCAGGCAGCGGAAGCAAGCACGCCGCAGCCGACATAGGGTATGCCGGACATTTCAAAAAGTCCCTGTATAGTGCCGTCTTCGCCGTTTTTGCCGTGAAGAACGGGGAATATAACGTCAAGCTTTACAATTTCGGTCTTATCGGGATATATAACGACCATTCCCCCTACAGAGGGAGCAGGAGCTATAAAGGCAGTTCTGTTGTTTTCGTCCTTTTCCCAGCTTCCGTCCGCAATAGCGGAGACCTCTCCGGAATACAGCAGCCATCTGCCCTCTTTTGTTATTCCTACGGTATATACCTCGTATCTGTCACGGGGTATAGTGTTTATGACATAAGAAGCGGATACCCTTGATACCTCATGCTCAGAGGATTTTCCGCCAAAGATCACTGCAATACTTTTTTTCTGCATGATATCACTCTCCAAAATAGAAGAAAATAGCTGTAAAGACATTCTTTACATACATTTCCATTGTCAATTTAATATCATACCACATTCTGCGGCTTGTTGCAATTATTAATTATATGTAAGCATTTTCTGTAAAAGAGAACTTATTTCAAAACCTTGTCAGCTTTTGTGCAATATGCCGAATATTTGATTTTTTCCATTTTATACAAGACAATCTCTTGATTTTTGGTCAACTCCATGTTATTATAAAGGAAATTATTACAACATTGACATCAAAAGTTTCATTAAGTTAAATTTCTGTTAAAAAGCTTTTCGGTTTGTAATTAAGTGTTCGTGATATTTTCAGAAAATATAAATTCTTTGCCATAGAAAAGAATTTGAAAGGGGTAATCACCAATGGCGAAACATATCGTCAAGAAGTCGCTGGCGCTTGCGCTTACGGCGGCTATAGGCGGAATGACATTTATCAGCTCCGCTCCTGCAGCATCAGCCGAAAGCCCGACAAACGTAGGCCTTGCAGCTCACGCACTCAGGGCATACAGAGAGGGCTGGCAGTATGTATGGGGCGGTACATCATACGGTTATGTAGACTGCTCGGGTCTTATAGCTTCATATTACGGAGTAGGCGGAGTAAGAGTAGATATGCTCGCATCTTCATCCGAATGGGGATATATGAGCAACGGCATACCAAATATCCACGGTCTCGGACTTCATTCTCCCGGTCATATCGGTGTTTACATCGGCTCGGGAATGGCAGTTGACGCAAGAGACGAATACTCCGGAATGGTATATCACAACGTATACAGCAGAAGCTGGACGGAATGGTTCAAGGTAGCAGGCGTTTCCTATCCCGATTCAGGCTGGGTGCTGTTTGACGGCGACTCCTTCTACTATGAAAACGGCGAGTATATCGTAAATACATCAAGAACCTTTGACGGTGTTACATATTACTTTGACGGCTCGGGCGTGTCCAATATAGACCCTCCGTCAGATGCATATCAGTCAACAGACTATTCCTCAACATCAAACAACTCCTCAGGAAACAGCAATCAGTCTTATTACGATGATGATAACAACACAGGTTATTATGATGACGATGATGATAACAACACAGGTTATTATGATGACGATGATGATAACAACACAGGTTATTATGATGACGATGATGACGACGATGACTATGACGCAGAAGCCGAAAGACTTGCCGAAGAAGAAAGGCAGCGTCAGGCTGAGGAAGCCGAAGCTCAGAGACTGAAAGAAGAAGCTGAGCAGAGGGAAAGAGAAGAGGCCGAGAGAAAGGCAAAGGAAGAGGCTGAGAGAAAGGCAAAGGAAGAGGCCGAGAGAAAAGCAAAGGAAGAGGCTGAAAGAAAGGCAAAGGAAGAGGCCGAGAAGAAAGCAAAGGAAGAAGCTGAAAGAAAGGCTGCCGAAGAAAAGAGAAAGGCAGAGGAAAACGCAGTTATCGCCGAGTACGATTACGAGGACGATGACGAAAGCAAGACAGTAGCTTCCATTCAGACAAGACTTTATGAGCTGGGTTATCTTACAAATAAAGCTACAGGCTACTACGGTGAGGACACAGTAAACGCAGTAATGCTCTTCCAGAACAACAACGACCTTGAAGTAACGGGCATCGTTACAGCAAAGACATATAAGGTACTCAAGTCCAACAAGGCAAAGAACGATTTCAGCTTCCTTGAGCAGGGCGCTTTCGACGGCGGAACATCACTTCCCGTTACGGCACTTCAGGAGAGACTTGCAGAGCTGAAATACTATTATGATGAAATCACAGGCTTCTACGGCGAGCTTACATCAAGCGCCGTAAAGCAGTTCCAGAAGAACAACGAGCTTGAAGCAACCGGCAGCGCAGACCCCGATACACAGCTTAAGATATTCAGCTCAGACGCAAAAGTCAACCCCTTTGCCGGCAGCGTAAGCTACGGCGAGAGCGGCTCACTTGTAGCAAAGCTGCAGAAGAGACTTATCGAGCTGAGATACTTCCCCGGTGTGGTTACGGACAAATTTGACGATGCAACACTTGAAGCTGTTCACAGCTATCAGAAGGCAGCAGGTCTCAAGGAGGACGAAAGACTTACAGCCGAGCAGCTTGAAGTACTTTATTCAGACGAGGCTGTTAAGCCTGCCGACTACAGCACAATGAAGTTCGGCTTCTCCGGCGAGGACGTTGCTCAGCTACAATCAAGACTTGCTTCACTCAAATATTATGACGGCAAGACATCAGGCGTATACAGCAAGGCTGTTGTATCTGCCGTAGAAAACTTCCAGAAGGATTTCGATCTTGAGGTCACAGGCTGGGCTGATGAAAAGACTCAGGAGGCTATAAAGACAGAATCTCAGAGAGAGACGGTTCATGCAGGCGAACAGCTTATCCTCAAGACGGCCGCTATCTCAGATAACGCTCTTGCAGGCATTGCAGACGTAAAGACAGCAGAGATAGTTCTTAACACTGCAAACGAGCAGACAGAGTTCACAAGAATGCTCGTAGTTCTCGGCACAGTATTTGCAGCAGCACTTCTTTTCGCTGTAGTATTCATAGCAGAGCTTAAGAAAAAGGCTGCGGCTAAACAGTATGTACACAAAAAGTAATAAACGAATTATTAACGCACATTACCGCAAAGGCAATGTGCGTTATTATTATGTCATATTGTAACTCCGTAATAATGCAGCAGTATCTCCCTGTAGTCCGCTCCCTGTTTTGCCATGGCATCGGCACCGTATTGACTCATTCCCACTCCGTGACCATAACCCTTTACGGTAAAGACAATATTGTCCCCCTTTGGGGTGATCTCAATATTTGCACTTCTCAGTCCGAATATCTCACGGAGCTTCATGCCCGTAAACTGAACGCCGCCTATTTCCGCACTGATTATACTTCCGCCCGGCGTTCTCTTTATCTCACCTATTCCCTTTTCCTCAGAGAATTCATTGCTGCCGCTGCTCAGCAGTCTGTAGAATTCCTTACGGCTTACAGTCTTTTCGCTGCACCACCCCGGCGCCTGCTTATCCCACGGACTCGGCACCGCCTTAAGATAAGGGCTTTCAAACCCGAAAATATCCTCAGCATTCTCTGTCATTCCCGAAGATAACGCAAAGTAACAGGCATCAATAAGCTCCCCGTTCCCATCTGTCAGCTTCTTCCCGAATACGGCATCTACAGCTCCCGAAAGCTTGCTTTTGTATTTTTCATACTGTTCTCCCCATTTTTCTTTTAATATCTCATCGCTCAGATATACCTTCCCGTTTGTAAGGTCTGCCTTTAAATACGCTCCCTTAAGCTCATCATCAGGTTTTTCCCTCTGACTGTCCCTCAGCCTGCAAAAATGTGTATAACAGGCAATGCATTGAGCCTTAAGCGCTTCTTCATCGCATGAGGGCAGCATTTCATAGGCGAGCGCACCAACGCAGAAGCTCCTGTCGTCTATCGTTACAACATTTCCGCTTCCGGTGTCGAGTATAACAAAGCTGTCCGTTCCATTTGCGGCTGCATCTCCTTGAGGCTCTTCTTCACTGTCCTCCGGCTTCACCAGACTTTTCTCCTGACTATCAGACATACTCTGAACAGCCGATACTATCTCCTCCGCCATATTTTCCGCATTTCCCTCTCCCAATCCCAGAAGCGGCAGCAGCGCCATTATAACAAACCCCACAGCCGCTGTTATTATCTTCTTCTGCAAGTTACTCCACAGGGGAACCCCTTTGCTTAAAAACAAAGTGTTATCCCCGACCCCCTTTCCGAAAAACTGACTTATACTAATATCAGACAGAAGGGGCGCCAAAGCTTGTCGTCAGGTCTATTTGATATTAGTATCAATTAAACAAGGAGCTACGCTCCAACAAGCTCGCTTGATCGGAGCGAGCGACGACGTCAAAGCGCAAATGCTCCGCCGGACATTCCGGTAATAATTATGTTCATTTCAAATCGGATATACATAAAAGACCGGCAGTCTATATCTGCCGGCCCTGTAGTATTATTCTTCTTTTTTCTTCGTGAAAAGCTTTTTCAGCACATTGAATTTTCCCGTTATATACCGCAGCTCCGATGAATCGTCATTGAGCGGCTCAGTGTCAATAAACGAATGCATTCCCTGCTGATGATATTTCATAACATAACTCAGACCAAATCCGATGATAAGCCAGAATATCATTACTCTGTATGTATAGTCGGTGAACAGCGCCGCCTCAAACATTGAGTATACACAATACGCAGCGGCAAATGCCGCTATCAGCACAAGAACATTTCCGTCTCTTCTGCTCCTCAGCTTATGCCTGAACATGGATTTCAGTATGGCCTTGGCTATCGTCAGCGAAAGCACTAAAAACAGACTCAGCCCGACAATGCCGAAGCTCACCGTGATTGTCAGCAGACCGTTATGAAAATCAACATACTTGTATCCGCCAAGATTGGTATATCTTATTCCCCCCAGATACTGCACTCCGTAATCGGGAATATTATCCTTTCCTATGCCGAATAACGGATAAAGCTCTATAAGTCCGAGCGACTGTCTCCACAGGACAAATCTTCCGCTGTCAATATTGGTGTTCTGATGTCCTATCACCTTCTGTGCATTTGACGGCTTGCTTGAAAGCTCTGTCTTATCAAGCTTGATATTATCATTGTTTGCATCAAGCTTTGTCGATACGACAATATCCGATTCACGATTGACCATCATCTGAGCAATTCCGCTCTGAACATTCACACGCACGAACATCACCGTTGCTGTTACCATAACACATGAAAGCGCTGTTGCGGCAACTCTGAACACAAGCGTATGCAGCTTCTGTGCGCTGAACTCCTTGAAAAGCTCATAGAAGAACAGGAACGACAGATAAACCATGATAAACACAAGAGAAGCATTGGAATCCGTAAGCACAAGGACAAAACTGTTCATGACAATGCTGATAATATAATATATCCTCAGCTTTTTTGTTATGGTGCCGTCTGCCCTTCTCATTCTCAGCAGTAAAGTACACATCACTATACACATCACAGAATAAAAGGCTGTAACATTGGCATTCGGGATAATCCCCACAAAGCGCCCCTCTATAATGCAGACTTCATATCCCATAACAGACAATCCCTTAGGGAATATCACAAACAGGATAAGTCCGATTAGCATGGTAAGATCCGTCATTGCCGTCAGTACATCAAACAGCCTTTTCATTTCTCTTTTTACACGGGTATTGCTCTTTTCCGAGTGGATACCGTAGAATAAGAAGAAACAGACCGCTATCCAATACAAGGTAAACAAATTCTGCGGCAGATTCATCTCCGAATGAAGTATAACCGATAATGCCGCAAAGAAAAGGAACACAAAAATTATCCTTCTGAATTTCACCCTCATAATGCGTTTTTTCACATAAAGCTGCCGCACCATCAGAAAGCCTGCCCAGACCGAAAGAATGATCATAACCGTGTAGTACACGGGTGCCGACAGATATCTGATATCACAGTACAGAACGATCATCGTGATCAGACGAAATACAGCAGGATCGTCAAGAAGACCTGCGATCTTATCCTTAACGGAGCCTTTCTTTATCGTCTCACTCAAAAGCATCACCTCGTTCCTGACATTGCGGGACTGATTTTACATACTGTCCCTTTTATTCATAATGGGACCCCATAATTAAACAAGGAGCAAAGCTCCAACAAGCTCGCTTGATTGGAGCGAGCGACGCCGTCAACAGACGTCGGGGAGCTTTAGCTCCT
>CACXGH010000034.1 GCA_902767175.1 uncultured Ruminococcus sp. | reverse complement strand
CGGCTCGGTCGGTGCTTCTGCCTTCGGCAGAGGTGTCCACCGGACACCCGCACCCTCTAAAGGCGGGGGACATCGACGCTTGTTATATTATGGTTACGGAAGTGCTGAGCCGTAAGACGTGGTTTATGCAGCAGTTACTTATATGCGGCTGCAAAATATAAAACAAAGCTGTCATATCCCCGTTCAGGAGACATGACAGCAGAAACAATACAGCAAACTATTTCTTGTCGGCTTTTGCAGGAACAGTCTTTTTCGGTTTTTCAGAATGCTTGGGCTTATTGTCATTTCCCACAATCAATCTTATTATAAGGAGAACACCTATCATAAGAACTATTGAAACTCCGAGTACAACAAAGACATTCTGTACAAAGCCTGCAAGCAGATAGCCTAATGCCGAAACACCTGCAACTGTCATTGCATAAGGAAGCTGAGTCGATACATGGTTTACATGGTCGCACTGTGCGCCCGTAGAAGCCATTATGGTCGTATCGGATATCGGAGAGCAGTGGTCTCCGCAAACCGCACCGGCAAGACAAGCGGAAATGCATATCACTACCATTGAAGGAATGCCGTTTTCTGCGGCATTGACAAGCTGTGAGCCGAATACGCCTGTTACTATAGGAATGAGTATTCCGAATGTACCCCATGATGTACCTGTCGCAAACGAAAGACCGAGAGCTACCACAAAGAGTATCATCGGGAGAAGGATCTGAACCGCTGTTGCATTCTCAACTATACCCTTTACAAACTCACCTGCGCCGAGGGTGTTGGTCATGGATTTGAGAGTCCACGCAAAGACAAGTATCAGAATTGCAGGTACCATCTGTTTGAAGCCTGCTACCAATGACTCCATGCATTCGCCGAACTTAAGCACTCTTCTGAGCATGAAATATATCATAATAACGATAAGCGCACCGATAGAGCCGACAGAAAGACCATATGAAGCATCGGAATCCGCAAATGCGTCTATTATACTCTTGCCTTCAAATATTCCGCCTGTATACAGCATACCGATGACACAGAAGCATATAAGTACAATAACAGGAAGTATAAGGTCAATTACTCTGCCCTTTGATGTAGAGGGTTTGTCGTCCTCTGCATATACACTGTTGCGTGTTGTAAAGAGGTCTCCATTTATCGCATTTATTTCATGCTGCCTCATAGGTCCGAAGTCTACATTCGTGACGGCTATGAAAATTACCATTATCAGCGTAAGCAGAGCATACAGATTATAGGGAATCGTGCTTATAAAGAGCTGAATGCCGTTTACACCTTCAACAGTACCGCTTACTGCTGCTGCCCACGATGATATAGGAGCTATAATACAGACAGGCGCTGCAGTAGCGTCAATAAGATATGCAAGCTTAGAGCGTGATATCTGATGCTTGTCTGTTACAGGACGCATTACCGAGCCGACCGTAAGACAATTGAAATAGTCGTCTACGAAAATAAGCACGCCGAGGAAAAAGGTCGAAAGACTTGCTCCTCTTCTTGTCTTTATGTGCTTTGCAGCCCACTCACCGTATGCACGGCTTCCTCCTGCCTTGTTCATGAGAACAACTATTGCGCCGAGAACAACAAGAAATATAAGAATACCGACATTATAGGAATCTGCGATATTGCTTATAAGACCGTCTTTTACTATGTAATTCATAGTGCCCTCAAAGCCCGAGCCGAAGGATATTGCCGCTATTATCGCGCCCGAAACTATACCGAGGAACAGAGAAGAATAGACCTCCTTGGTTATCAGCGCCAATCCGATTGCTATTATCGGAGGCAGGAGCGACCACATAGAGCCTATGGCTGTTTCGCCGTCCATTGTGACAGCCTTTGTTATAGGCGTCTGCACGAAACAGCAAATGGTGTAAAGAAGGATAATGCCGAGAAATACGAAGTTTTTTATCAGCTTTTTCTTCATACAAATCTGCCTTTCATAAATATTTGCGGATATTAATATCCAAATAGTGCCATAAAGCTCTTACATAATATCATATTTTTATCGGATTTTCAATATATTTGTCGCATATTGTCGATAATTTTATTAAAAATTAACCATTACTCTTTATTATTTTATTTAACCATTTAAAAACAGCACGGCAAACTGTCACGTCCGCCGTGCTGTCCTTTGAATGAAAATCAGCATTATTCCGTATATTATTTTTTTGAAAACAGAAGCCGGATCTTTTTATCGTAATCATCAAGAGCATAAAGTACCTCTTTACAATTTTCCGCCTTACTGCGTATATACGCCGCCTTCTGATTCCAAAAGTGCATTGTAAGCTTCATAAATTCCATTATTCTTACGGGTGAATCAATAGCTTTTTTTCCGGATTCGATCAGATCATCAGCAAGCGTTTCGTTTATCTTATATATCTTATCGCAATAATCGTAAATGTTCGGGTAATCATAATAAGTACCCTTAAACGAATCATAATATGCCTTTAAAACGCTCATATTATCATAAGAAGAATGATTGAATATCAAACAGTTTTTATTCTGATAATACGCATTCAGTGCCCAGATATAAGTATCTAACCTGTCGTTTCCTATGCCTTGTTTGAAGCTCTGCACATTCCCTGTCTGAGGAATCAAGGAAATATTAACGACCGAATACGTCAGTTCCTCTAAAATGTTAAGATTATTTGTATACATTATTTCAAGTTCTTTATGTTCAGGATTATTCTTGATCATCTTTTGATAGGTTGGCAGTCTTGTCCAGGCAAATCCTTTTGTATAATTAAAATCCGTATCACCGCTGAGATGTATACTGATTTCTTTATTTTTTTCATTAAAGCAATAGTCTAAATGCGGTCTTTTATTCCCTATGTCACCAACAATTTTGCCGTCATTAAAAAAATCTTCATACATAATTCGGTAAACCCGCCACGCAATATCTGAAACGTCATATTCGTTTTTCATTTTTAACCTCCCATTAATACGATATGCCGGTTTATTATCGATCCGATGAATAAAACTCTTCTCCCGTATCAAGACATATAACCGCAAGCCGTCCGTCAGGTCTGTTGCACCCACAGTCAACAGCGATATGATTGTTTTTTCTGTAGATGAAACCGGGTCTTTGGCTGCCTCCGATTTCCTGTGTCGGCGTATGTCCGGTTATCACATATTTATCAGGATAATATTGAATATCATACTCTGCCCTGTCCCAGACAAGCTCCTTGAGAGAATAATCTTCTATTTGCTTTCCGGGGTAAAATCCGCCGAGACCGGCGTGTACCAACAGGTAATCTCTTCCGCAAACCGTCAGTTCTTCGTAAACCATAAACTCTTTTATAAAATTTATCACTTCATTCTGTGTATCACGGGACAAAACACGGAATTCGTCAACGGTTTTTTGTCCGCCGTTATAATCTATCCAGCAAAGAAAAGAGTCCAGCATCTCTCTGTCAAGCTTGCCTATAGACTCCTCCGTGATATCCTGCATGAGGAACTCAAGGGATTCCAGCGCCATTAGCTCGTGATTTCCGACAAGACAAACCGCATTGGGCATTTCCATGAGTCTGAGCAAAGTTTTTATCGGATGCGGCCCTCTGTCAACCACATCACCCAGAACATAAAGGGTATCCGAAGCCTTAAGGCTGATCTTGTCAAGCATTTTCATAAACAGGTCATACTCGCCGTGAATATCCGACATCACATACACAGACATCTAAAAATCCTCCGTAATCTTGTTTCTTTAATTAATCGGCTTGCTTCCTTAAATAAAATCATTCAGTCCGGGTATGGAAATATCCTCAGAATAAATATCCTGCTCTGAAAGCTCCTCCTCAGGCTCATCTTCAATCTCACTTTCATCTTCCTCAAAAGGCTCATCATCAAAGCTTTCATCATCGAATCCTTCATCATCAAAGCTTTCCTCTTCAAAGCTTTCCTCTTCAAAGCTTTCCTCCCCGGAACTTTCATCACCAAAGTTTTCTTCATCATTTATTTCATCATCGAGGCTTTCTTCCTCTGAGAATTCGTCGTACTCAGAGCTTTCCTCATCTTCTGATGCGTAGAATTCATCAATATCCGAATAATCGCTCTGTAAAGTATCTTCGCTTGACTCATCTGCAAACGGGTCAGACTCTCCGTCGTTCAGGAATGTATCGTAGGAACTGTCATAATACGGCTCGTATACACTTTCGTCATAGGTATTTTCATCATTGTCCTTTACCTCTGTAAAGGGGTTTTTAGTTTCAGAAAACAAATGGGGGTCTATTTCAGATGCTGCAGACTGCTGTGCTGTGCCGGTACTATTTCCACAGCCCGAAAACATAAAAGCTGATGAAATTACCGCAGCAGCGGCAAATGTTATTGTTCGGATTATCCTTTCCTTCACTTTCAGCACTTCCTTTATTGATGTGTAAGTGTATTATAGTACAGTCAGCATAATGTTTGCAATGCTGTCCGGAAAACTTTTTCTGATCTCACGCCTGTTATTCTGCCGTACCTTCATCAATACCGTATGTAAATTCACTGTTGATATTTGTAATATATTCAAGCGGTATCTCTGTATCGGGTGTTTTCCTGTCAGCAGTGTCCTCAGAAACACAAAGGATTATCCTTCGTGACAGAACATCGACTTCCCGTATCCTGCCCTTTATTGTAAGATACCGCCCTCCGCTTTTGTACTTATCAGGCTCAAAGAATGTAAACTCAGCTACAGGCGCCTCTCCTTCCTCTGCAAGACTGCACAGAATATACAGCTTTCTGTCAAGCAGCTCCAGCTCCTGCTCTGAAAGCTCTGTCCTGCCCTCAGTCAGTCTGCCCTGCTCACGCACCATGTCATCATAGCCTGTAAGTGCTGCAAATGGCGCAAACTGTGCCGCTCTGTCATGTATCGGCATTGGCTTATGCACCGTACCGATATGCCTCGGAAGCTCTATTATATCACCGTAAAGGCGTTCTGATTCACTTATATCATTCATGCCTTGTGACCTCCCACCTGTCCGTTTCTCTCTACCGTTGTAGCGCCCTCGACAAGATTTATTCCCCTCAGCACCGCATTTTTCCCGAATTTATTCTGCAGGCTCAGCATTGCCCTGAGCATATTTTTTTCCTTTTCTTCGCTGAGTTTTTCCTCCTGCCTTTTTTTGTCAAGCTCTGTAATATCATCAAAGAAATTGAGCTGCTCGGGTGCTTCGGGCGGTATCTCGCTTTCGTAAATAAGACCGCAGGCCGCTATATTTATCCTTCTTATCAGCAGGTCAGGGTCTGTTATTTTTTTATAAAGCTCCGTCACGGCGGATACTATCTTCCTGGCTGAGCTTGAATACCTGTCCGTATTTACCGTTCCGTGTGCGTGTTTAGGGTGAGGTCTGCCATATGGGTCGGGTGTTACCGTTCCTTCATAGACTTTCCCTGTTTTAGTCACTGCATATACGGTATCCCTTATTCCCTTGCCCGGCACGGATACTGTAAGGCTTTCTCTGTCGTAGCTTATTGTCAGAACAAGCTGCTTTGTCACCAATGACTTTCTTACAAGGTCATGAACGAGCAGCTCCGTCATTTCCTTTACGATCAGCTCCGCCTTTTCAAAACTGTACGGCTCTTTTAAGACCTGTCCCGATGAAAGCGAATTTTCTCTCGGTCTGTAGGCTTTTATGTCGGAAATCTCAACAGGCTCATAGCCCCATGCATGGTCGATAAGCAGCTCGGCATTTATACCAAAGGCTTTATAGAGCAGCTTTTCCTGCATCGGAGAGAGCGATGCCCTTGCGATATCTCCCATAGTATAAAGCCCGAGAGATGCAAGCTTTGCACTGTAGCCTCTGCCCACACGCCAGAAGTCGGTTATAGGTCTGTGTGCCCACAAAAGCCTGCGGTAGCTCATTTCGTCCAGCTCTGCAGCTCTTACTCCGTCCTTATCGGCAGGAATATGCTTTGCTACTATATCCATAGCCACCTTTGCAAGATACAGATTAGTTCCGATTCCTGCCGTAGCTGTAATTCCCGTTGTGTAAAGCACCTCTCTTATCATAGCCATTGTAAGCTCATGTGCACTCATGCCGTAGGCGGAAAGATATCTCGTAGCGTCGAT
Source organism: uncultured Ruminococcus sp. (assembly GCA_902767175.1). Classification (GTDB taxonomy): domain Bacteria; phylum Bacillota; class Clostridia; order Oscillospirales; family Acutalibacteraceae; genus UBA1213. The sequence goes on along the minus strand of CACXGH010000034.1, from coordinate 1,127 downwards.
AAATACCTCGTCAATAGAGTAAACATGGATATCTTCGGGAGCGATATATTTCAGATAAATAGAATATATCCTCGTGCTGTACTCCTCATATAGTCTCATTCTCGGAGGAGCTGTAATATAGGAAAGTTCCAGCGAAATGTCGCTTTCGAGTGATGTTGAAATGAATGACGGGGAGGAAAATTCATATTTCCCGTCTTTGTTTCTGCTTATACGGCCCTGTTTCACAGCTTTTGAAAGTCTTTCCCTGTTTATATCCTTAACACGCTGAATTACCTCAAAAAGCCGTGCACGGCCGGGAATTCCGTAAGCCTTGAGAGAGGGCGACACTGCAAGGCATATTGTCTTTTCGGTACGGGACATATCCGCCACAACAAGGTTTGTCGTCAGCGGGTCAAGATGACGCTCTGCACATTCCACGCTTGCGTAAAAGCTTTTCAGGTCTATGGCGATATATGTATGTTTCACGGCTTTTCCTCCTTCCCCATTATTTCTGCGAACATTTGTTTTATATATAATAACATATTTTATTGGTCTTGTAAAGCGGCATGGAAAGGAAACACACGGAAATCAACTTTATTCAGGCAGCTTCTTCAGGTAAACCCCTTTGTTTTATTACAAACGGTTATTCCCATTCCCGCCTGTCAGCCCGGTCGGTGCTTCTGTCTTCTGCAGAGGTGTCAACAGGACATACGCACCCTTCCTTAAAAACATAATTTTACTTTTACTGTTTATTTTCAGGTTTCCGGTTAACGACCTTGTTTTTAGGGAAGCGCTGATTAAATCCGGTGCCTGTATTGCGTTAGCAATTTTTTCGTCAGGTCGTGCAAAAAACCGCAGGCAACCTGTCGGTTGTCAAGGGATTTTTGTGCATGATGGCGGAAAGAGGGCAAGCAAGACAGGTGTTGAGCCGAAAGGCGTGATTTATTCAGCGATTCCTTAGAAAAAGAAATTGTCAGAAATATTGAAATATTCATTGAAAAACCTGTTTTTAAATTTATTTCCGTCGAAGAAAGCCGTTTCTAAAGAAATACTTTCCTATTTGATTAAACAAGGAGCAAAGCTCCAACAAGCTCGCTTGATTGGAGCGAGCGACGCCGTCAACAGACGTCGGGGAGCTTTAGCTCCTG
>CACXGH010000033.1 GCA_902767175.1 uncultured Ruminococcus sp. | reverse complement strand
TTTGCTGAAATTATTCTACGGCAATGACTGCCATATAAAATACAACTTCAGCGTGAAGTCGACAGCGGGGGCACCTCGCCGGAGAGGGTGGGATTCGAACCCATGTGTCCTTTCGGACAAACGGTTTTCAAGACCGCCTCGTTATGACCGCTTCGATACCTCTCCGTATTCCGCAGGAGCTTTTGTTTCCTGCGACTATGTTATAATACCACAATCCGAATAAAATGTCAACACCTTTTTTAGTTTATTTTTATTCATTACGAAACTTTTATTCAGTTTTGCTCAGCCAGACTATAAACAGAAACAACTCTTGCCTTTTTATGTTTCAAACGGCTAAACTGTTTTTAACTCATTAGTTTTTCTCAAGCTTTTTCAGCTTCTCTATCTCCGCCTTATCCACCTTTATCTGTCCGTCCTTGATGAGAGTTACATCTGCAGCTTTATATGATCTCGGTGCAGCTCCCGGTGCCTTATGCAGTGTGACATTCAGTATCCCTGTGATCAGGTTGAGGTCAACTACCGTTCCCTTTCCGTCAGGAGTATTAACTATAGCACCTATCTTGGGAGTTGTCTTCAGAAGATCAGTATAGGCGTCCTGCTCATATTTAAGACAGCACATCAGTCTGCCGCAGGTGCCTGATATCTTCACAGGATTAAGTGACATTCCCTGTTCCTTAGCCATTTTTATGGAAACAGGCTGGAAATCCCCAAGAAATGTCTTACAGCAGAATGGTCTGCCGCAGATTCCCAGACCGCCAAGCATTTTGGCTTCATCACGCACTCCTATCTGACGAAGCTCTATTCTCGTGCGGAAAACATAAGCAAGATTCTTTACAAGTTCACGGAAATCAACTCTGCCGTCAGCAGTAAAGTAAAAGAGTATCTTATTGTTGTCGAATGTATATTCAACATTGATAAGCTTCATATTCAGTTTGTGTTCACGAATCTTCTGCACACAGATGTCAAAAGCCTTCTTTTCCTTTTCCTTGTTCTCCTTTACCTTGCTGATATCTTCATCTGTAGCCTTGCGTATCAGCTTTTTGAGCGGATATGTTATTTCATCGTCAGATATTATTCTGTTAGCCATTGCGACCTCGCCGCATTCAATTCCCCTGCTTGTCTCAACAATGACAAACTCGCCCTTTTCAAGCTCCTGTCCGTCAGGGTCAAAATAATATATCTTTCCAACCTCACGAAATCTTACACCTATTATACAAGCCATATTATCCTCCGTTTTCGCTGCTTCTCAGCACTGCACAAAGCCATGTGCTGTAAAAGCCAAGATTAACATTTATATTCAGTACATCACGGGCGTGCTGTACATTTTTTTGCAGAGTGTTCAGTCTTTTAACCGACATTTTTGAAGCAAGCTCCTTTGACTTCGGAGATGCATTCTTCGCCCCTAATGATGCTCTTACACAGTCGGCTGTCAGTTCGCTCAGTCTGTCAAGCACCTTGACCGCAAAAGCTCTGTTTTGAGAAAGCCTGTTGGTCAGCATCAGAAGCTGATATTCAGCAGGCTGCGGTACTGCACCAAGTATCTCCTCCGCAAGCTTTATTTCTTCCTCGCCGCCGCTTGACAGAAGCTCTGCCGCAGCTCCTATATTTCCTCCCGTACTAATTACGGCATGATTTATCTCTTCCCTTGTCTTTTCGGGCATTATTCCGCACAAAACCCGTTCAGCTTCCTCCGGCAGAGGCGGATAAAGTGAAAATATCCTCGCCCTTGACCTTACGGTCTGCAGAAGTATTGTTGATGAAACGACAGTAAGTATGAACATGACATTCTCGGGCGGTTCTTCAAGCACCTTGAGAAATGCATTCTGAGCAGGCATGAGCATTTTATCACAGTTAAAGAGCAGATAGACCTTATTTTCGGCTTCATTGGGCTTTATATATGCCGCTGACCTGACATTTCGTATAGATTCGATATTCAGCTCACCAGAATTATTACCGTCAAGCTCCATAATATCCGGGTGTATTCCCTTCTGTGCCTTTATACAGTGAGGACACACACCGCACGGACGTTCTCCCTCGGAGGAGCATACGCCATATTCTGCAATATAACGGGCAAGCGTTTTTTTACCGCAGCCCTTATCGCCCTCTATAATTATAGCATGAGGCAGGCTTCGTCTGTTCATAGCCTCCGTCAGCTCATATTTTACATCTGTATTTCCTGCAAATTCTGTAAGCAGCATGGTCGTTTCTCTCCAAATGGTCTTTTGCCTTATCAGGCTGTCCTCATTAGTATTATACTCTATTTCAAGATTATTTACAAGCAAATAATGTACGGAACAACGGAAATCAATTAAACAAGGAGCAAAGCTCCAACAAGCTCGCTTGATTGGAGCGAGCGACGCCGTCAACAGACGTCGGGGAGCTTTAGCTCCT
>CACXGH010000032.1 GCA_902767175.1 uncultured Ruminococcus sp. | reverse complement strand
CAGGAGCTAAAGCTCCCCGACGTCTGTTGACGGCGTCGCTCGCTCCAATCAAGCGAGCTTGTTGGAGCTTTGCTCCTTGTTTAATTTTTTTATGAACTCCTTAAATTATTATATCATGATTTCCTCTTGAATTCATCATTTCTGAATATGCTTAATGTATAAAAGTTTGTGCTCGTTTTGTACAATGTGTGCAGCTGCGTCTGGCAATAATAACTGATTTCAGATGAACATAAATGACTTGTGATACGACAGTGATTATAAAAACCGTCAACGCTGTCGGGCGTTTCTTTTCAGTACTGAGCATTGGATTTTGTGTAAAACGGAGAAAAAAGCGCAAAAAGAAACGGCTTTTGCCTTATCCGCTTGACAAACAGCCGTATATTGTATATAATTATAAAATGCACATAGTAGCGGAGTGCCCTCTTTAGGGCTGCTAAGCTATGCGGCTTACGAAAATAGTACCACAAATACGGAAAAAAATCAAGTGCTTTTTTGTATCTGATGACGGAGCATCAGGGAAGCGCTGATTAAATTCAGTGCCTGTATTGCGTCAGCAGTTTTTTCGTCCGGTTGTGCAAAAAGACCGCAGGCAGCCTGTCGGTTGTCAAGGCTTTTTTTGCGCAAGATAGGGAGAAAGGGCAGGCAAGACAGGTGTTGAGCCTTAAGACGTGTTTATTCGGCGATCCCTTGGTTTTCTGTATCGGAAAGGGCGGCCTTCCTTAGCCTGTGCCCTCCTGTTATAAGGTAGTTAAGGTCTTTATTATGCAATAATATTGAATGGAGTGATAATATGGTAAACGCCAGACCCGTGCGTTTGGGTAAAACTGAGCGAATGAGCTTTTCTCACACCGACGAGATCATTGAAATGCCTAACCTTATCGAGATCCAGAAGGATTCCTATAAATGGTTTCTTGACAAGGGACTTAAAGAGGTATTTGAAGATGTCTCAGGCATTACCGACTATTCGGGAAATCTTGTGCTGAGCTTTATCGGCTACAATATTGAAACGGATAAGCCAAACTATTCTATCGCAGAGTGTAAGGAAAGAGATGTTACCTATGCAGCCCCTCTTAAAGTAAAGGTAAGGCTGTTCAACCGTGAGACCTCCGAGATAAAGGAGTCCTCTGTGTATTTTGGCGATTTTCCCCTTATGACTCCGAGCGGTACATTCGTAATAAACGGAGCCGAGCGTGTTATCGTTTCACAGCTCGTAAGATCTCCGGGTGTTTATTATAAAATGGAACATGATAAAACAGGCAAGGAGCTTTTCAGCTCTACTGTTATCCCCAACAGGGGTGCGTGGCTTGAGTACGAAAACGATGTAAACGATGTTTTCTATGTCCGTATCGACAAAAACCGCAAGATCCCTGTTACTGTGTTCATCAGAGCTTTAGGTCTCGGTACAAATCAGGAGATCATCGACTACTTCGGTGCTGATGACAGAATTCTTGCGACTATCGAGAAGGATACGACAGACAACAGGGACGATGCTCTTAAAGAGGTATACCGCAAGCTCCGCCCGAGTGAGCCGCCGACAGTAGAGAGCGCACAGGCACATCTTGATATGCTTTTCTTCGACCCGAGACGTTATGATATGTCAAGAGTCGGCAGACATAAATATAATAAAAAGCTCGGTCTTGCAAACCGACTTGCAGGTCATATCGTAACAGAGCCTGTCTGCGATCCCTATACGGGTGAGCTTCTTGCCGATGCAGGCGAGTTCATATCTAACGAAAGGGCAATGGAGATAGAGGATAAGGGCGTACCCTTCGCATTTGTTGAAGGAGCAAACGGCAATCCCGTAAAGATAATCTCTAACTGCATGGTAGATATCTCTAAATATGTAGACTTCGATGCTAAAGAGGAATGCGGTATCAATGAGAAGGTACGCTACAGCGTTATCCGTGAGATACTCGACAGCACAAGCAATGAGGATGAGCTTAAGAAGGAGATAATAAGACGCAAGGACGATCTTATCCCCAAGCACATAATCATTGATGATATTCTTTCATCTATCAACTACATGAATTCTCTTGCCTGCGGTGTCGGTACAACAGACGATATCGACCACCTTGGCAACAGAAGGATCCGTTCTGTAGGTGAGCTTCTGCAGAACCAATTCAGAATAGGCTTTGCAAGACTTGAAAGAGTTATCCGTGAGAGAATGACTCTTCAGGCTCAGGACCTCAACAGCCTTTCACCTAATGCACTTATCAATATCAGACCTGTGACTGCCGCTATTAAAGAGTTCTTCGGCTCTTCGCCGCTTTCACAGTTCATGGATCAGAATAACCCGCTTGCAGAGCTTACTCATAAGAGAAGGCTTTCAGCACTTGGTCCGGGCGGTCTTTCAAGAGACCGTGCAGGCTTCGAGGTGCGTGACGTACACTATACACACTACGGCAGAATGTGTCCTATTGAGACTCCTGAAGGCCCTAACATCGGACTTATCTCTTATCTTGCTACATTTGCAAAGATAAATGAGTACGGTCTAATCGAGGCTCCCTTCCGCAAGGTCGATAAGGAGACTGGTGTTGTTACAGATAAAGTTGAATATATGACAGCAGACATCGAGGATAACTACATTGTTATTCAGGCTAACGAGCCGCTCGATGAGGAGGGTCACTTTGTAAACAAGAAGGTAGTAGGCCGTTTCAAGGGAGAGTTTGTCGAAGTTGAGAACAGCAGGGCAGACTATATGGACGTATCTCCTAAGATGGTCGTTTCTGTCGCTACCGCAATGATCCCCTTCCTTGAGAACGATGATGCCAACCGTGCGCTCATGGGATCCAATATGCAGCGTCAGGCAGTTCCGCTGCTCGTTACCGAGTCACCTATTGTCGGTACGGGTATGGAGTATAAGGCAGGCGTTGACTCAGGCGTTTGTATCCTTTCTGAAGAGGCAGGCGTTGTAAAATATGTCAGTGCAGACCAGATCAAGGTACAGTATGATTCAGGCAGGATACAGACCTTCAAGGTGACAAAGTTCATGCGTTCCAACCAGGGTACCTGTATCAATCAGATACCGATAGTTGAGGTGGGCCAGCGTGTTGAGAAGAATGAGGTTCTTGCAGACGGACCTGCAACACACAACGGTGAGATAAGCCTCGGAAAGAATGCTCTTATCGGCTTCATGACATGGGAAGGCTACAACTACGAGGACGCTGTACTTATCAACGAAAAGATCGTTCGTGACGATGTATACACATCTATCCATATTGAAGAATATGAAACAGAAGCAAGAGATACCAAGCTGGGACCGGAGGAGATCACAAGGGATATCCCGAATATCGGTGACGACCAGCTCCGTGACCTTGACGAAAACGGTATCATTCATATAGGCGCAGAGGTACACGCAGGCGATATCCTTGTAGGCAAGGTCACTCCGAAGGGAGAAACAGAGCTTACTGCGGAGGAGAGACTGCTGAGGGCTATCTTCGGCGAGAAGTCCAGAGAGGTAAGAGATACCTCACTCAGAGTTCCTCACGGTGAATACGGAATCATCGTTGATGTTAAGGTATTTACAAAGGAGAACAGCAGTGATGAGCTTGCTCCCGGTGTAAATAAGGTAGTGCGCTGCTATATTGCTCAGAAGCGTAAGATTCAGGTCGGCGACAAAATGGCAGGCCGTCACGGAAACAAGGGTGTCGTTTCAAGAATACTTCCCGAGGAGGATATGCCGTTCCTTCCCGACGGCAGACCGCTTGATATCGTGCTCAACCCCTTGGGCGTACCTTCCCGAATGAATATCGGACAGGTTCTCGAGGTACATCTCGGCTATGCTGCAAAGGCACTCGGCTGGAAGGTAATGACTCCTGTATTTGACGGTGCCCATGAGCAGGATATATTCCAGTGTTTCAGAGATGCCGGAATCAGCGAGGACGGCAAGATATGGCTGAAAGACGGCAGAACGGGTGAATTCTTCGATAACCCCGTAACAGTCGGCTATATGTACTATCTCAAGCTCCACCACCTTGTTGATGATAAGATCCATGCACGTTCAACAGGACCGTACTCTCTCGTAACTCAGCAGCCTCTGGGCGGTAAGGCTCAGTTCGGCGGACAGCGTTTCGGAGAAATGGAAGT
>CACXGH010000031.1 GCA_902767175.1 uncultured Ruminococcus sp. | reverse complement strand
CGGGTGTCCGGTGGACACCTCTGCCGAAGGCAGAAGCACCGACCGAGCCGGCAGGCGAGACTCGGGGGACATCGACGCTTGTTATACGATCTGTAAATGTTGAAAACTCGGTTTAAAAAGTGGAAATCTTCGTTTAAAACTGTTGAAAACTCGGTTGAAACAGTTAATAAATCGCTGTTTTCGGTTGTGGAATACTTTTCATAGTTTTCAACATTGAAATTTTTGTAACCTTTTGTTACCGTTTTGTCTTTAAAAACAACATTTTGTATTTTAATCTTGTCAATGGTTTTTTTGACAGTTTTTTTGTAAAAATATTAATTAAATTTTTCTGTGATATCTTTCTCTTTTTTCGAGAAAATTGTCATATTGTTCCCATTAGGAAATAAATACAAAACAAGAGCATTAATTTTCACAGATTTTTTTTAAAACTTTTCTGATGATTTATTGACATTTTTTTCAAATTATTGTAAGATTATAACTGCACAATAAATAGACAGAACGGGCCTTTCTGTTATTTGATGCAAATAATAACCGCAGCCTGCAGCAAGGATTTTGAAGGGAAATCCTGAATGTAAGCTGCGGTATTATTTTATCCTGAGATAATTTATCCAAAATATTATTTACAAATTGTAGATTTTTGTTATGATTTATGGTACAATACCTTAAAAACTATCTGCGAAAGGAGCACCTCCATGATAAAAAAGTATCTGTACGGAACCCCAATTGAAACAGGCGCAGTTATTGCAGACATAAGCCCCTGCAGCGACAGTCTCACTTTGCTGAGCGAGAGTCGTGATAAAGAGAAAAGGCTGTGTTTTTCATGCAGCCTTGATGACAATGACATAGTATATGGTCTCGGAGAAGCACCGAGAGGAATAAACAAAAGAGGACATATCTACGAAAGCTTCAACAGTGACGATCCGTATCACACAGAGGAAAAACGCTCTCTTTACGGCTCCCATAATTTCCTTATTATCAGCGGAAATAAAAGCTTCGGTATTTTTATCGACTGCGGTGCAGCTATTACCTTTGACATAGGCTATACCGAGACAGATAAGCTGAATATCTGCTGCTCAGCAGACGACCTTGTTCTTTATATTATTGAGGGCGAAAACAGTTATGATATAGTCAGACAGTTCAGAAAGATCATCGGAAAAAGCTATATTGCCCCTAAATGGGCTTTCGGCTTTCAGCAAAGCCGCTGGAGCTATTATACCGCTGATGATGTTCGGAAAGTAGCCCAAAAATACAGAGAGAACGAGATACCACTTGACGCAATATACCTTGATATAGATTATATGGAGGGCTATAAGGACTTTACCGTAAGTAATGAACGCTTTCCTGAGTTTAAAAGCTTCGTCAGAGAAATGAAGGACATGGGTATCCGCCTTGTACCTATAATTGACGCAGGAGTCAAGATAGAGGACGGATATGATATATATGAGGAGGGTAAGGAAAAAGGATACTTCTGTAAGAGGAAGGACGGTACTGACTTTGCCGCAGGAGTATGGCCCGGAAGGACTCATTTTCCCGATTTTCTGAATCCCGATGCAAGAAAATGGTTTGGCAGCAAATACAAGGTACTGCTTGATTACGGAATAGAGGGCTTCTGGAACGATATGAATGAGCCTGCAATGTTCTATACAGACGAGGGTGTCAGGGAGGCTGTCGACTATTTAAAGAGCTTCGATTTCTCAAGCAACGATCCGAATAAATTCTTTGAGCTTGGCGGAAGGCTCAGCGGACTGAATAACCGCAGAAAGGACTATGCCGCCATTTACCATAACATTGACGGCAAACAGGTCAATCATGAAAAGGTACATAATCTTTACGGCTATAATATGACAAAGGCAGCCGCAGAAGCATTCGAGGAGCTTTCTCCCGACAAGAGGGTACTTCTCTTCTCACGCTCGTCATATATAGGAATGCACCGCTTTGGCGGTATATGGACAGGCGATAATCAGTCGTGGTGGTCTCATATACTTCTCAACATCAAGATGATGCCCTCGCTCAATATGTGCGGTTTTCTTTACAGCGGAGCAGATCTCGGAGGCTTCGGCACGAACTGCACAAGAGATCTTCTTCTTCGCTGGCTCGCCTTCGGAATTTTCACTCCGCTTATGCGTGACCACAGTGCCTTCGGAACAAGACCTCAGGAATGCTATAATATGGGTGATACCAAAGCTTTCAAGGGTATCATCTCACTCCGCTACAGACTTATTCCATATCTTTACAGCGAGTATATGAAAGCCTGCCTTAACGATGATATGATGATCAGACCGTTAGGCTTTGAATTTCCCGATGATGAAATGGCAAGACGAACAGAGGATCAGCTCTTTATCGGTGAAAGCATAATGGTTTCACCGATCTATGAGCAGAATGCCGCAGGAAGGTATGTATATCTTCCCGAGGATATGCGGCTTGTCATCTTTAAAGACGCAAAAACCGAGCGTACAGAGCTTCTTTCAAAGGGTATACACTATATCAACGCAGGACTCGAAGAGGTGCCTGTATTTATCAGGAAGAATAAGCTTCTTCCTCTTTGTGAGCCTGCACAATGCACCGATAAGTCCGACAGCTCAAGGCTTGAGCTGCTTTCGTACAGCGATGAGCCTGCAAGCTATGTGCTTTACGAGGACGACGGCATTTCACGAAGTACAGATTCAGCTCATTATACAACTCTGACAAAGTAATAAAAAGCTTCGCAGACTTTATAGTGCCTGCGAAGCTTTTTTGATTTTATATTTTATATTTCTTTTCTTTGTTCTTTTTGGGGCGCCGTCCGGGCTGAACAAGCTTGTATGGTATCTCCGGTATACCGTCAACCGCCACATATTCATCAGAGGTTATGTAGAGGTAAATATCCTTGTTGGTATCAAGATTATACTTCATCTTGCGGAAGTCAAAATTAAGAATATGCTGGCGTATGATCGAATATATATTTATTGCATGAGCCTTTTTGGCAAAATCAAGAATAGAGTCCTTATATCTGTCGTATTCGCCGATATACTGAAAATAGTTTCTCTCGGAGAGGATCGACCTCCAATAGTCGCTTATCTTCTCGGCATTCATAGTGCCGACAATGCTGCCGAAGCGTTTTTCATAATAATACAGGTGTCTTGAACAGACAGCAAGCTTGTTCGACTTATATAAAAGACGTCCGCTGGTAGCTATATCCTCAAAATACATATAAGGGTATCTTATATTATTTTCCGTAAAAAGCTTTGTCTTATAGAGCTTGTTCCATGCATAGCTCTGGAACATACTGTCTCGAATAAGACCGTTGAGTGCCTTATCTCTGTCCATTTCTCCTGCCTTTGCTTTGGAAGGTCTTGGCAGCTTTATTCCTGTATTGAAATAAGAATACATATATTTGCAGTATCCCATGTCTGCCCCGTACTTTTCGCACAGGTCATACATAGCCTTAAGGAAGTCCTTATGAACATGGTCGTCACTGTCGATAAAGGAGATATACTCCCCTTTTGCCCTCTCTATACCGTAGTTTCTTGCATCTGAGAGACCTCCGTTTTCCTTATGGTACAGAAAAAACCTGTCGTCAGTCTTGCAGAATTCTTCCGCTATCTGAGGGCTTCTGTCCGGAGAGCCGTCATTTATTATCAGTACCTCAAAATCCGTAAATGTCTGTGCCTGTATTGATTTAAGACATCTTTTCAGAAATTTCTCGACCTTATATATCGGTACGACTACGGATATCTTAGGAGTATTATTCAAACGATCACCTCATTGTTATTCTACGACCGGCTTGCTCAGGTCAAGCCTTTTCAGTCTATCGGGACTAAGCTTCAGACTGAGTCTGATCTTTGCCCTCGCTCTCCTTATGTTTTCACGGTCAGGTCTTTTGCTGCTCTGTGAGCTTTGCTTTACCACTGAGGGAACAGCAAAATACACATGAAAAACATGAACTCTCATTTTCTTTCTGAATTTCTCATAACAGCCCTGCTGTTCAAGAAACAGTCGGATCATCGGGACGGTATTTATATAGTCATTTACCCTCTCTGCAGTCATTCTGACCTCAGTGTACTTTGAAAAAGCACGGGTATAGTGATAGCCGCAGTAATCAACAGATGCGACCTTATTGGCATACCAAAAAAGCCTTGGAGTAACAGCCGCATCCTCATAATACATATCTGGAATGCTGATATCATACTCTGTAAAAAGACTTCTTCTCCAAAGCTTTCCCCAAAGATAGAATTTTATTTTTGTATCCTGCAAAAGCAGACCGAGAGCTTCATCTCTCGTATATACTCTGTCGCTTGCGGAAAGACCCTTCTTTACGCTTCCCGTATTGAGAAAGTAATAATCAAATCCGCATACCGAAACATCAGCGTCATTATCTGCCGCTGCCCTGTAGAGCTTTTCAAGATACTGCTCTGAGACACAGTCGTCTCCGTCAATAAAGGCGATATATTCACCTCTTGCAAGACCTATGCCGACATTTCTTGCGGCTCCTGCCCTGCCCTGCATATTATCCGTCACACGGAATCTTTCGTCCTCACCTGCAAGCCTGCGTGCTTTTTCGGCAGTGCCGTCAGTCGAACGGTTATTTACTATTATCACCTCAAAGCTGTCAAAGCTCTGGTTTTTCAATGAAGCGAGACATTTATCAAACATCACGCCGCAGTTATAAGCAGGAATTACAACACTTATAAGAGGAATAGCATTATCCATAGTATCTCCTCCGTCAAACGGCTTTTATCCGACAACAGACTCTGTTGTTTTTTTGTCTGAGTCATCGCTGCCGTTTTTCTTTTTTCTGACAGCGGCAAACGGCAGTGATACTATTATCGTAAGGTAATAGGTAATAGTCCTCCATATAAGGATAGCGGACTTTATAGTAGCTTCATCGAATATTGATCCGAAGAAAGCGCTGAAACAGTATTCGGCAGCGCCCGAGCCTCCCGGAAGCGGAACAAGCCCCGATACCATGCTTACAAATGACTGTGCACAGATCATATCGAACATCTGCACACCGTCCTTGCCGAAAGATTTTGCTATGCAGTACGGCACGAGGAACAGAACGGTAAGCTGTATAAATGTAATAACATATACTTTTACAACAAGTGCCTTATCCTTATTAAGATCCTTATTGCAGTTATGAAAGCTCGTAAGTGTCTCGTCAAGCTTTTTTATTTTTTCGCTGACATTTTTCATAAGATGTATCTTTCCGAGGAATTTAAAGATACCGCCTATGACCTTTGCCGTAAAGGTCTTATTGAAGGACGCAAGCAGCAGAACTAATATTGTAAGTACCTGACCGATAAAGCCTATTATGGTAAGCACCCACATCGCAAAATCGAGGTTCTGCACAAACATGGAAAACCTCAGTGCCATTGCGGCAATACTGTAGCCTGTAAGCGTAAACTGCCAGACGAGGAATTTCTGTATAAGCGCCGCAGTTCCGTTAGCGCCCTTTACGCCCATTCTTGTCATTGTAAGTATCTGCATCGGCTGTCCGCCGGAAGCGCTCGGGGTAACGGCACAGTAGAATTGTCCAACCATAGAGACAATTACAGCCTTCCATACCGTAAACTCAGGCGTACTCCGCTTGACAAACAGGTATATGACCGAGGCATCAAGTCCTATATTAAGAAAATGCATGAACAGGGCAATTATAAGCCATATAACATTTATTTCAAGTCCGCTGTTGAGCAGATCTATAAGTCCGTCTTCAGAGAAAATAAAAAATACTACAAGTCCTATAGTAAGACATATAATAAAAAGATTAAAGATCAATCCCCATGGGATAGAAGATCTTTTTCGTTTTGTATCACTCATTACATCACCCCTTGAACGCTGACATAGCTGACATCAAAACCGTATTTTCCCATAAGTTTAACTATACCATTATTTTTCGCTTAGGTCAACACCGTATTTTCAACAATTGAAGCCTGCCAATCTCCGCATTTATATTCATAAACGACAATAATCATAAGCATTTCTTATTCAAAAAAACAATTAAAACAAACAAAATTCCAAGTAATGAAAAAAAATATACAAAAGGCCTGCACAGATGGTCCATGCAGGCATATTATGAAAAAGCAGAATATTAAACAAGGAGCAAAGCTCCAACAAGCTCGCTTGATTGGAGCGAGCGACGCCGTCAACAGACGTCGGGGAGCTTTAGCTCCT
>CACXGH010000030.1 GCA_902767175.1 uncultured Ruminococcus sp. | reverse complement strand
TGCGGGTGTCCGGTGGACACCTCTGCCGAAGGCAGAAGCACCGACCGAGCCGGCAGGCGAGACTCGGGGGACATCGACGCTTGTTATGACAAAGTCAAAAATATATCATTCTTCCGACTCATCGTCCTCGTCCGTCATGTCATAGCTTGTATCCTCTGCGAGACCATTTTCTATAACAACATCGACCGCCTTAAGCAGCTCTCTGTATTTTCCGAGCATGAACTTAAGGTACTCTTTGCCGGACTCGGTGATATTATAGTAGTTTCTTGTTCTGTGACTCTCGGTTATTTCCTGAGAATACTCACATACATATCCCTGCTCCTGCAGCCTGTAAAGTACAGGATAAAGAAAATTCATCTTGTATGTACTTTTGCTTCTTTTTTCAAGCTCTTGCGACAGTTTATAGACATACATCGGCTTCTCATTCAAAAGCAGCAGAGTCATCATAGGACTTGTTGCTCTCTTGAAGGAATCTTCAAATGAGCTTTTCGCATCCTTGTTTGAAACTCTTCCCATATCCATCCGCCTTTCCTATTAATGTTAGTTATTATAATACCAAAAAAGATAATTCTTTTCAAGACATATTCCGAAAAAATGTTGTTAACTGTATGTTAATAATATGTGTAACTATCATTAATTTTTTTCAAGAAAAGAAAAAAGAAAGTTTTTTCTTAAGTTTCTTATTTTGATATAATAAAGAACAAAAACGGCATATTCACTGCAAATCTGAATATGCCGTTTGAGCGGATCATCAAAATATTCTCAATTTATTGACGCTGTATCCTCTATCAGAGTTACCTGCTGGTCGTATGAATACTCCTTTACGCTGTTTCCTTCCGCTGCTCTGAACAAAGTAAGCACTATTGTATCACCCGGCTTATAGCTGCTCATCTGCTCGATAAACTCCACCGCAGACTTTACTCTTACACCGTTTACTGCTGTAATTATATCCTGCTCTTTGACCTTAGACATATAAAGCGGACTTGTTGTATCAATCTTTGTAATCACCATACCCATAGGTACATTCTTGCTTTTGGACTCATAAAGATTGCAGGTAGTTCCCAATATTCCCAATGTACCTCTGTCATTGATATAACCGTACCTTATGAGCTTGTTTATTATCTCTGCGACCTTATTGCACGGTATAGAGAAGCCCATTCCTTCATAATTGGCAGTAACGATCTTGGAGGTATTCATTCCCACTACCTGTCCATGCTCATTTACGAGCGGGCCGCCTGAGTTTCCGGGATTTATCGCCGCATCTGTCTGAATATACCTTACATACGCATTGCTTGACAATATCCTGCCCACTGCGGATACAGTACCCTTTGTAAGAGAGTTTGTAAAATTTGATCCTCCGGGGTTTCCTATGGCATAAACCTCCTGTCCGACATAAAGTGTATCGGAATTTGCAAACTCAGCAGGAGTAAGCCCCTCTGCATCTATTTTTATTACCGCAAGGTCTGTCTTAGGGTCAACGCCGATTATAGTTCCGAGGTACTGTGTACCGTCATACACCGTTATAAGCACGCCTGTAGACGTATCGTCATCGACCACATGGCTGTTTGTAGCAATATATCCGTCAGCAGAGATAATAATACCTGATCCGTCACCTATTTTATTCAGTATATAATCCTGTCCGCTCTTATATGAGGTTACACATACAACGGACGGAGAAGCTTTTTTGAAAGCCCTGTTTATCTCGTTTGTATCAGTGCTTTCCTCAGGCTTTACCGTTGATATCTGAGGCCCGTCAGGGTCTGCATGAGCCGCAGGCGCACCTGCAAGGGACACTTCCTCGGCATATGATGACGCCGCATAATGATTATCGGGAATACTTACGCTTGTTTTTTTGTCATGTGCGGCATTCTCTGCAGTAATAAACCTGAATATCATAAATATCGCAAGCGATACGAGCACAACGCTGAGCATCCATGCGAGCGACTTTATTATATATACTTTTTTCGATATCCTTTTTTCACTGAAAGGCGGGAGTATCAGCTCATCTTCGCTTATGCTGTATACCGGACTGCCGCCTTCATCAGACCTCACCGCATTGCTTCCGACCTTATTTTCTTCAGCTTCAGCCGCCTTTATATCCCTGTATGTCATAGGTGCAGGCACTGTTTCCTGCTCTTCAGCATTATCGTTTATGCCGCCGCTGATACCGGATACTTCTGCATTACCGTTGTATTCCAATTCATTATTATCCTTCATCAGTGAGCCTTCCTCCATTTCTTCTCATTTCTTTTCATGTTTTTTTGTCTCTGATTTTTTCGGCAGATAAAAATCGAACTCGGTATACTCGCCCTCGTTGCTCTTTGCAGAGATATCACCGCCGTGAAGCCTTATAATACTTCTTACAAGATAAAGCCCGAGACCGAGACCCTTCTTATCCTTGCTTCGTGACTTATCGGTCTTATAAAATCTCTCAAAGACGTGCTCTATCTCTGATGTTTTTATACCGATGCCGCTGTTCTTTATAATAAAATCAAATCTTTCAAGGCTTTCTATGATATTGAATTCGATATATCCGCCCTCGTTTGTAAATTTTACCGCATTCTCAATAAGATTGTATATTACCTGATGCAGAAGATCCTTATCTCCGTAAACCACCTTTGGTGTGATAGTATCAAGTCCTCTTATTTCGATACGCTTCCGGTCAATTTCCTGTTCAAAGGTAATAATTATATTTACAAGCACATCAAGCATATCGAATTTCTGGAAATTCAGTTTCAGCTCACCGCTGTCTATCCTTGACAGGTCAAGCATAGATCTTACAAGCCTTGAAAGGCGCTTTATCTCATCTGAAACTATATGCAGGTAATAATCCTGTTTTTCTTCGGGAATAGTTCCGTCAAGTATGCCGTCAATAAAGCCTGCTATTGTCGTCATAGGCGTTTTCAGCTCGTGAGAGACATTCGCTACAAAGCTCTTTCTTGTTATCTCAGACGCAGAAAGTGACTCTGCCATATTATTGAAGGCTGTTGCAAGCTCCTTTATCTCATCATTGCCCGTTGCACTTACACGGACACTGAAATCTCCCTTTCCGAACTGCTTGGCGGCAGATGACATCTGTCTGAGCGGCTTTACCATATTATAAGAAAACACACCTATTGCAAGTATCGACATAGACAGAGTTGCTATTGCCGCAAGAATAAATATCTGCATTACCATGTTCATGAAACTGTCGATATCATTCGTGTTTGTTGTAATGATAACAGCTCCCATTACATCTATGCCGTTTCTGCTGTATATTGCCTTTGTTGAGATATATCTTGTATCGGAATAAGCACCGCCGAGATTGCCTTTTTCAAAGGTAGAATTCTGTGACAGCGCATTTGCGACAGTCTCATTCCTCAGATAGACCCCTGCCGTAACACGCTTATTGTCAGAAACCGACATTACGATGCAGGAATTGCTGTCGACAATTATGATATCGGAGTCAACATCGCCTGCATAGATATGAAGAAACTCGTTCATATACTGTGCATAGTTGGAGTTTATCCATTCAAAGTCTGTCCGTCCGTTGTCGGCAGTTCTTGCATTTCTGAGATTGATTCTTATGTACTCCGCAATATTTTCGGCACGGGTAGCAAGCGTCGTATGCTTTTCGTTGTACCAATAGCCCGAAATAGTCATAGTAAGAATAACGCCGAGCAAAAGGAAGCTGAGAAAAACGATTATGACGCTTACATTCATGTATTTAAGAAACAGTGATTTTCCCGAGAAAAACTTATTCTTTCGTTTCAAACTTATAACCTACTCCCCATACGGTCTTGAGCGCCCATTTATCAGATACTCCCTCGAGCTTTTCCCTGAGCCTCTTGATATGCACATCTACCGTTCGTGAGTCACCGTAATAATCAAAACCCCATACCTCATCAAGCAGCTGGTCTCTTGTAAATACCCTGTTGGGATTGCTTGCAAGATGATATATAAGCTCCATTTCTTTCGGCGGAGTATCCACCTGCTCACCATTTACTCTCAGCTCATAGTTGGTAAGGTTTATAACAAGCCCGTCATATCTTACCTCTTTTTTGCCCTCCTCGCTGTTTTCGCCTATAGAGAGACCGCCGCCTACACGCCTGAGAACTGCCTTTATTCTTGCTACTATTTCCTTAGTCTCAAACGGCTTTACTACATAGTCATCTGCTCCAAGCTCAAGTCCGAGAACCTTGTCGAACACCTCGCCCTTTGCAGTAAGCATTATTATAGGACACTGAGAGGTTTTCCTTATCTCTCTGCAAACCTGCCAGCCGTCAAGCACAGGCAGCATTATATCGAGCATTACAAGGTCGGGCTTTTCTGTTTTGAACTTCGTTACAGCCTGTCCTCCGTCATTTGCTATTACAACCTCATATCCGTCTTTTTCGATATATAGTCTTAAAAGCTCGCATATATTGATATCATCGTCTACTACAAGTATTTTTCCCATTCCCATACTGTTCACTCCTTTGTTTGGTAAAGGTGCTTTACGCACCTGTTTTATACTATTATAACATTATTTTTCTGATTTGTACATTTATTTTATAAAAAGCACGGTACCACATTCTTCAAGGGCAGTCATGCCGGCGGAACCCCTTTGCCTGAAAACCTGATTGACTTTCAGATATTACAGGATCACATCTGTTACTTTTCACTTTATTTCCTGCCGTCTGAAAATAACAATACCCATAACCGTACACAGTGCAATATATACCGCAGCCACAATAAAGATGATATATGTCTCTGAGGACTGTATGAGCTGCTGAGTGTCTGTTATTGTCTCAAACAGCCAGAATCTTGAGATCTTTCCGAAGTCCTTATAGCCTATTCTTATTACACGGTCAAGCGATGTAATAAGCAGCGGTACTATAAGTGAAAAGGCTATAGCATAGCCTGTCTTTTTTGTAATTGTACATATCATTGCATAAAAGCTTGTTGCAGCGATAAACAGCACAAAATAACCCAAAACAGATACGATTATTTCGCCTGCAGAAACCGATGCCGAAAAGCCGAACATAATACATCCGGGAATTGCACCGCCAAGGACATATAATATTATTACGGCAAGGGCTGCTATCATAGCGGTCAGCAGCTTCGAGAAATATATCTGTGTGCGTGAAAAACCCCTTGATACGGAATTTCTCAGCGTACCCATGGAATACTCGGAGCCGACAAAAATACTTATTACAATTGCTGCAAGATACAGCACATTCTGGTCTGACAGTGAAATATTTATATACGACCACAGGTTATTTTTGGGTATCAGATCAAGTGCCTCACTCACGGTGTCTCCATAGTCACCCATGCTTAGAATAAGACTTTTTGTAGATTCAATATTCTCTGCAAGAGACTTCCATGCATAATAATACAGCACCGCCATGACAATTCCGAGAACAAAGGAAACTATAATACACACCCTGAAGCTCCTGCTGTTTCTTAGCTTATACAAATCAGCTTTAAATAGCGCATTCATGACTGTCCCTCCTCCATTTTACGCAGGAAATATTCCTCCGCACCGCCGTTATCACTTGTAATGCCCGATACGATAATACCGTTTTTGAACATCTCATTTGTAAGCTCGCCTATATTCGGTATCTTCTTTGATACACAGAGTATCCCGTTTTCTATCGCAAGATTATCGCTCCCGAGGATTCCGGCTGCAATTTTCCTTGCTTTTTCAGGAGAATCAGTGTTTATCATTGTGCGTTCCATGCTCATCTCCTGAAGCTGCCTTGCAGTTATCTCCTCTACAAGTCTGCCCGATGAGATTATTCCGTAGCAGGTGGCTATTTTCTCAAGCTCGCCCAATATATGGCTTGAAATAAAAATTGTCTTGCCTTTCCTGTTCAGGTCAAGAAGAAGTTCTCTTATCTCAACTATACCCTTCGGGTCAAGTCCGTTGATAGGCTCATCAAGCACTAAAAACTCCGGGTCTGCGACAAGCGCCATAGCTATTCCGAGACGCTGCTTCATTCCGAGAGAAAAATCCGCAACACGCTTTTTTCCCGTATCCGAAAGCCCTACAAGCTCCAGCAGTCCGTCGGCAGATGCTCTGTCCGAGCCTGTCATAATACAGTAAAGCTCGAGGTTTTGTCTTGCAGACAAATTTTTGTAAAGTGCCGGACTCTCTACAAGGCTGCCTATGCGCCGTCTGTCACCTGCATCGCCTGCTCCGTCAAAAAAGCTGCAGCTTCCCTGTGTTGCTCTTGTAAGACCAAGTATCATTCTTATAAAGGTGGTCTTTCCTGCTCCGTTTTTGCCTACAAAGCCGTAAATATCGCCCGGCTTTACCGTCAGTGATACATTATCTACAGCCTTTTTCATTGAATATACCTTTGTCAGTTCCTTGGTCTGCAATATGTATTTCATCTCTTTGCCTCCGTTCCTAATATACTATTTGTATATTTCTATATATATTTACAATTTGTATTTAATTATTTCTTTCTTCTATCTCTATAATAATTCGGGAGCTTTTAAGGTACATGATAGTAAATACCTCTCCTCTTTCTGCTGCATCGTGCATTTTGACAAAATCGTCAAGGCTCATCGCTTTTCCATATATATACCCGTCCTCAAGCTTTATTTTATAATTTACCGTCATCTGATAATACCCGTTTTCTATTTCAAACACAGGCACAGACTCTGTCGTTATATATGCACGCTCATCAATGTCTTTCTTTGCTAAAGCCTGCAGCTTTAACGGAAAGCCCCTTATCTTTTTTTTGGCTGTCTCCCGTGTCATATGCTCCTCCTGTTTATACCATCAGTATATATTATACTTTATGTATATAACAAGCGTCGATGTCCCCCGAGTCTCGCCTGCCGGCTCGGTCGGTGCTTCTGCCTTCGGCAGAGGTGTCCACCGGACACCCG
>CACXGH010000029.1 GCA_902767175.1 uncultured Ruminococcus sp. | reverse complement strand
CGGGTGTCCGGTGGACACCTCTGCCGAAGGCAGAAGCACCGACCGAGCCGGCAGGCGAGACTCGGGGGACATCGACGTTTGTTATAATTAACCGAATATATGCAGCCATGTCTGGTACTCGGCAGCACCGTGAGCATTTTCGGAAAGACCATAATAAAAATGCACGAAGGAAAGTATCAGAACGATAAACAGGAACGCAAGCGAAAGCGCCGTTCTGCTTTTCTGAGAGGTGAGGTTTATCGCCCTTTCGTTTGAAGTAGTATATTTTATTCCCTTGGTTTTCAATGACCGGTAGATAACAGGCACAAGCACTATTGTAAACATCAGGAAATAATATGAAAGACGTTCAATAATACTGTGCTTCGACATAGTTATCATCATCAATGTTCCGATAAAGGAAAGATTCGTAATATATTTGTTTTCCCTTGTGAGGTTTATCGTTTCTGTCTTTATGAGGATAAACGATACGATAGTTACGAACATCGGCAGAACTGCATAGATGAACGAAACACCCTGCTGAATGAATATTGATTCACGGTATTCCTCGTGATAGAAGCTTGTTACAAGGTCTATAAGGTTTGTAGATGCCGTATAGAACCACAGCAGAATAAAGCCGTATATGAGCAGCTCCTTCATTCCCGGCTTCATCTTCACAAGGAAGTAGACAGGTATCATAACAAGCACAGTCTGATGGAAGAAGGACGCTATTACAATAAACACACAGTACAGAATGAACTTGTTATTCTTCATGAAATGCCATGCAAGAAGCACAATGGATACCGCCACCATCTGACGAAGGAAGTTCATCGACATGAAATACATGAACAGATTGACATATAATATTGTCGACAGCCATGGCACCTGAGAATTCTTATATATAAATATTGCGGCGGGCAGTATGGCAATTATCGACAGGACTATCATATATACCTGATAATCCATTCCGGGAATAAATCCCAATAGTTTGGTAAAGATTATAAAGCCCGTCTCCCAATCCTTATATGTCAACGTCTCAAAGCCCGTAGACTGCATATTCCTGAAACCTACGGCATACATATTATAGTCGAAGCCTATCTGCTTTCTGAATGCCATTATTACAAAAAGCTGAGTAAATGCCAGAAGCATGAATATCAGATTTTTTGTCTTTGTAGGCTTTCTGAAACAGAAAACAGCAGCCCACAAAAGCAGAACGGCATCATTGATCGTATAGAATAACAATAACAACATCTCCCGTCATAATTTAGCTATCTTGCATTTTTTGAGAAAATGCCCTTTGTCAGAGTCCTGAAAAGTATTTTGATATCAAACAACACTGACCAATGCTCAATATAATAGATATCGTACTTTATTCTCTCCTCTATTGATGTATCATTTCCCCTCAGATCGTTCACCTGCGCCCAACCCGTTATACCTGGTTTTACATAATGCTTTACCATATATAAAGGTATGGATTTGCGGTATTCCTTTACATAATAAGGTATTTCGGGTCTCGGCCCTACAAGGCTCATATCTCCCTTGAGGACATTAAAGAGCTGAGGAAGCTCATCAATGCTGAACTTTCGTATGAATTTGCCGAAGCCGGTACATCTCGGGTCGTTCTTTTCAGTTCCGGATATATCAGACTCCGTTTCCACCCTCATGGAACGGAACTTATACATTGTAAATGGTCTCTGCCCGAGTCCTACCCTCTCCTGCCGGAAAATGACCTTTCCCGGAGACGTGACTTTAATAATTAATGCCGTCACAAGCATCAGGGGGGAAAGAATAATCAGCATCAGCAGAGAAACAACGATATCGAGAGTTCTCTTGATGAATTTGTTCAGTGTTCTGTCAAGAGGGACTCTTCTCATGCTCATTACGGGTATCCCGTCAAAGCTTGATATATATATTCTTGAGGAAAAACTCGAGAACATATTCGGTATGATAGAAAACTTTACTCCCCAGCGTTCACATATAGCGATAAGATGATCCATATAGGGCTGTGACCTGTCAGACAGCATTATCAGTGCTTCATCGGGCAGGGAACCGCTGAGATACCTTGACACCTTCTTGAAATTGCCGAGATACGGCAGCGCAAGCTGCGAATGCGGAGCATTATCGAAATATCCCGATATTTCATATCCCAGATCGGGAGAGGAATTTATCTTGCCTATAAAATTATCAGTACAGTTGTTTATGCCTAAAAGAACGATATATTTTTTATTATAGCCCTTTTTTCGCATATATCTGAGAAATCTTCTCAGGAAGAATCTATACACCGCAGACAGGAAGCCTTCTATGAAGAAATAGAACATAAGAGCGACCTGGAACTGATATAGTCTTGAAAAGGCTATCGCCGCAAAGATTAGTATAACGAATACCGCAAGCCCTGATTTAAGGATATTCACAGCTTCCTTGACGAATGCCGTGGAACGGTATGAGCGGTACAGATCGCAGGCTCTGTTGCATAATACCTGCAGTGCGGCTATCATGACAGGCAGCATTATCATCATTCTGACATTCCTGCTGTCAAGCTCAAATACGTCAGTCCTGAACGCATAATACATAATGAAGTAAGAAAATGCAGAGCTTGCCAGACTTATCGCAACATCGACAACAATGTGTACTGCGTTAAGCTTATTCTGATACTGCTTTATCAAGAGCCTCACCACCCTGCTCCCTGTGCAGTCAGGGGATATAATACGACAATCCATAAGCCGCCATAGTATATATTTTAATATATCGGCTTTGGTTAGTCAACATTTTTTTTAAAAATGAGACAGCGTCAGCTCACATTCTGCACTATTCATAAAAACTGTCAGAAACTCACAGAACAAATCTTCAAAAAGATAATAGACAAGAACGGAACTCAGTGATATAATAAGACTGTTATATTGGAGAAATGGTGCATTTCGGTAACATACCTTAATATAAAGGAGAGATATGATGAAAAAGGGAATTTATGAGTTTATGAATTATTTTCCTTTTTTGAAGGAAGTTGTAAAAAGGGACTTCAAGAGAAAATACTATAAGTCTGTGCTTGGTGTTGCATGGTCTATGCTGAGTCCTCTGCTTATGATGATAGTTATTACTATCGTTTTCTCCACACTCTTCAAAAAGACAGTTCCGCATTATCCTGCATATTGGTTCTGCGGAAATCTTCTGTTCTCATTCGTTTTTGAAGGCTCTACAGCTGCAATGAGCTGTATAATACACAATGCGTCGCTGATAAATAAAATGAAGATACCGAACTATTTCTTCTGTATCTCCACCGTGACACAGAGCTTTATCACCATGCTCTTCTCAATTGTCCCCTACCTTGCGGTATGTCTTGTCATTCAGGTACCCATAACATTTTATATGCTGCTGATACCTATACCTATGATACTTGCATATCTGTTCACGCTGGGACTCGGAATGCTGCTTTGTGCTTACGGCACCTTCCTGAGAGATCTGAGCTATCTGTATCAGGTATTAAGAAGAGTATGGCTGTATATCACTCCTATATTCTATCCTATAGAAATTATCCCCGAGCAGTTCCGCTTTATATGGGATCTTAACCCCGTATATGTATATATAAACATTTTCCGTCAGTTTGCTCTTTACGGCACTATGCCCTCAGAGAAGGTGCTGATAATCGGCACAGTCTATGCCGTGCTTATGCTTGCTCTCGGAGCAGTTACCTTCAAGGAAAAAGAGGATCGTTTCTTCCTCTATATCTGATAGTTTTTTATGTATATTAATGTAAGCTTTTCCGGCAGGGATATTTCCATGATCATTATTTTATGAAACAAACAATTTTCAGAACGATACTCCTGCTATAACAAACGTCCGCAGGAGCTAAAGCTCCACGACGTTTGTTGACGTCGTCGCTCGCTCCAATCAAGCGAGCTTGTTGGAGCTTAGCTCCTTGTTTAAAACAAAGAGGTGGCATTATGTCAGAAAAAAAGGACGAAGTGGTTTTTTACAGTTCAAACCGAAGGACACAGCAAAGAGACGAAAGGATCTCTATTGAAAAAGCCGGCACGGTAATTCTTCCCGAAGAACAGACAAGCAAGGTGCTGACTCCTGCCTCACACGAAAACGATAACGATGTATGCATTGATGTAAACGATGTTTCGGTTATGTTCAATCTCAGCAAGAACCGTGAGGACGGAGTGAAGGAATACTTTATCAATATGGTAAAGGGCAAGGTAGGCTATAATGAATTCTGGGCGCTGAGGAATATCAGCTTTCAGGTAAAAAGAGGAGACTCACTTGCTCTCATTGGAAGAAACGGTTCGGGTAAATCCACACTGCTTAAAGCTGTTGCAGGAATCATACGGCCTGCAAGAGGCAGCATAAAGGTAAACGGCAGCGTAGCTCCGCTTATTGAGATAAGCGGAGGATTTGACCGTTCATTATCGGCAAGGGAAAACATTTTCCTGTCGGGTGCAATGCACGGTCATACAAAAAAATATATGAAAACACGATTTGACGAGATCGTTGAATTTGCAGAGATCGAAAAATTCCTTGATGTACCGCTCAAGAGCTATTCCTCCGGTATGGTATCGAGACTCGGATTTGCTATTGCTACCTGTGTCAATGCCGATATCATAATCGCAGATGAGGTGCTGGCAGTCGGTGATGCAAGGTTTCGTATGAAGTGCGAGAAACGTATTTCTCAGATGCTCGGAGTAGGCACTACCTTCCTGTTCGTTTCACACAGCACTGCTTCCGTAAAGAAAATGTGTAAAAAGGCTGTATGGCTCGAAAAGGGCAAGATAAAAGAAATAGGTCCTGCCGCAAACGTCTGCGACAATTATACGGCATATATAAAGTCCATGCCGGCAACTGCCGTAAAAGCACCCGACAGAAGAACAGCTATAGATTAACGGTACAGAAATACCTGCGGGGGTGTTGAATGTGAAGAGAATATTGATATGCGCTTCCCGTGTATCCCACATTCTTAACTTTCATCTTCCTTATATAAGCCTTCTCAAGGAACGGGGATATATTGTCGATATCGCAGCTCAGGGTAAGACCGATGAAACGCTTTTCGACAACAGCTATGATATAAGATATGTAAAAAACCCACTGTCCCCTCAGAATTTAAAGACAATAAGCCGCCTGAAAAAACTGATGAAGGAAAACCGCTACACTGCGGTATATTCCAATTCCACACTTGCAGGCGCAGCCATGAGAATGGCAGTAAAACAGCTCGGCAAAAGCCGGCCGTACTGCATACATATCTCACACGGCTATATGTTTGACGATAAAAAAAGCCTGAGGTCTGTCATTTACAGAACAGCGGAAAAAATGACGGCAGGCGTTACAGATACACTTATTGTCATGAACAGCGAGGATAAAAGACTCGCAGAAAAATATAAGCTCGGAAAGAGCATTTACTATACCTGCGGTATGGGACTGTGTACCGATAAGCTGCCCCCTGTTGACAGAGAAACACGGAGTGTTATAAGAAAAAGTCTCGGAGCAGAAGGAGACGACCTTATTTTCCTCTGCGTGGGAGAATTTTCCTCAAGAAAAAATCAGACTCTGCTCATAAATGCACTTGAAAAGGCAGTAAAACAGGACAGACACTGTATGCTGGTCTTTGCAGGAGAGGGCAGTACCCTTGAAGAATGCAGAAGGCTTGTAAATAAATACGAGCTTGAAACGAATACCCGTTTTCTCGGTCATGTAAAGAATGTCAATTCACTTTACCGCAGTGCCGATGTACTAATCTCGGGTGCTAAAATGGAAGGACTCCCCTTTAATGTAATGGAAGCTCTGTACTGCGGAATGCCCGTCATTGCTTCGGACATAAAAGGACACAGCGACCTTGTCAGAAACGGCTTTAACGGACTGCTGTTCAGTCTTGATACGCTTGACCCTGCAGGGCAGGCAGCTCAGCTCATGAATAAGCTGATGACTGACAGAAAATATCTCAGAACGCTGCGCTCCAATGCAGCTTTAGATGAAAAATACACAATAGACAGTGTAAAACCGCAGCTTATAAAGCTGCTTGATATTGAAAAAATCAAAACCCCGGAGGTATCTTATCCATGAAGAAACGCATTGTCAGTTTTTTCGTTATTACATTTCTTCTCCTGTGCGCTTTCTCTGCACCTGCACTCGCAGTAGGAGATGTGATAGACTTCACAAAAGACAGTATCAACCTGTATCTTGAACAGAGCTACCAGCTCACAATGAAGAACAATGCCGCAGTCACAGGCTATAATTCCTCCGACCCGGACATTGTATCAGTCAGCGAAACAGGCAGCGTAAAGGCTCTTAAGGCAGGCTCTTCTATCATTACCGCTTCCGACAGCAGCGGCAATCAGGCAAGCTGCACCGTAACGGTTTTTACAGGAGACCCGCCCACAGGAGTCAGGCTCGAACCCACAAGCTTAACACTCACAGAAGGCGAATCCTCCGCACTTAAGGCATCTGTAATTCCTGCCGATTACGAGGATAACAGGGTATATTTTTCAAGCTCTGATGAATCCGTTGCACGAGTTGACGAAAAAGGCATAGTAAAGGCTGTCGGCGCAGGTACTGCAGTTATTACTGTTGAAGCTTCAAGCGCCGCAGTTTCTTCACAGTGCATGGTAACTGTCGAATCGAGAGGTCAGAGAGGAATATTCAGTGTTGAGGTCAACGGTACATTGTTCTCTGTTGCAGGCGAGAAAAAGGCGAATATGGTAATAGAACTGAGCAATGACAGCGAGTCCCTTGAGGCAACTACAAATACAGACGGCAAGTTCTCATTTGAAAATGTTGTACAGGGCGAATACACTCTGAAGATATTTAAAAGTGTTCATGACAAAACGCCTTCTGCAGCAGGCAAAATAACTGTAAATTCCTATGACATGAATATCACCTGCATTATGAACAACAAGGAGATAGTCACACTCTATCAGGAACAGACTGTCGCAACAGAAGAAGTAAGAGACGTTTCCCTTGAAAAGAGCAGTATCAACATCGAAGTAGGCAGCTCATACGATATGTCCTTCAAGGTAACGCCTTCAAATGCGGTACTCCCCACGATGAACGGCAGATCAGACAATGAGAAAGTCGCTGTTGTCGATATTGACGGAAGAATAACAGGTGTTTCGGAAGGCACCGCAACAATAACCTTCAAAACCGCCGACGGAAAGATATCCAAGAACTGTAAGGTAACTGTCGTAATGGAAACAAGAAATACATACAGCTGGATAATTATTACCATTGAAGCCGCAATAATCATCACTGTCTTTGTAATGTTCATGATCTCATACAGAAAATTCATGAAAAACAAAGAGCGTGAAGAAGGTCTTATACCTGATAAAAATAAAGGGAGAAGATTCAAATGATAATAGCCGCTATAGCAGCAGGCGGAAGCGGTACAAGAATGGGCGGTGAGCTGCCTAAGCAGTTTCACGATCTTTGCGGCAAGCCTGTTATAATAAGAACCATAGAAAGCCTTTTGAGTCACCCACAGGTCAACGCAGCCGTTATCGGCATAAACAGGGACTATTATGAACTAATGCAGGAACTTATCGGCAGGCATCTGCCCCACAGCCCTGTTTATCTTACAAACGGCGGCAGCAGCCGCAATCAGTCAATTGAGAATATCATCAGCTATTCGCTGTCAGAGCTTAAATGCACTGACAGCGATATTATACTCTCTCATGACGCTGTACGCCCCTTCGTAACAAATCGTCTTATAGACGACTGTATCAAGGCTATGGATAATTATGAAATATGTACGGCAGCTATTCCTGAGGTCGATACTGTAGCCGTATCTGAGAACGGCAGCACTGCTGACAGCTTTCCTGACAGGAAAAATATTTACCGCATTCAGACACCTCAGACATTCCGTACAGGCTCTTTTATGAGCGTTTATTCCTCATTATCAGATACCGAAAAGGAAAACGCTACCGATGTATGCAGTCTTTACAGGCTCAGAGGCTACAGGATCGGGCTTATTGCAGGGGAAATATCGAACATCAAGCTTACATATCCGCATGATATGACAGCTGCAAAAGCCCTGATTGACAGTATATAAAAGTTACAAAGATTTGTTACTTTTACTGTTGATTATTACAAATTTGTCTCATTTGTAACTTTGTCACAGCATATTGCACTAACACAAGCGGCTGAAAAAGTAATTGTTTTAGTCATTTTTACATTTTCCTGTTGTGTAAATTATACAATGTTTTTGGAATAATTATCCTTGTTTTCTAAGATTTATTAAGAATTCTTCATTGACTTATCGGGAATCATATGCTATAATGATTACATTGCAAGTAGACTTGCAATAAATAAGGGAGGATGTTTAACCATGAAACTCAAGAAAACTTT
Source organism: uncultured Ruminococcus sp. (assembly GCA_902767175.1). Classification (GTDB taxonomy): domain Bacteria; phylum Bacillota; class Clostridia; order Oscillospirales; family Acutalibacteraceae; genus UBA1213. The sequence continues at coordinate 440 of CACXGH010000029.1, read as the reverse complement.
CTTCGTAGCACTCACAACAATCGCTGCTGCACTTGCTATCTCTACATCTGCAAGCGCTGCTTCACTGGGCAATTCTGCTGATCCTGAGCCCAAGACGATCGACACTGGTGATAACAGCACAGCTGTCGTTGCAGTTCTTGGCGCAACAGGTGTTGCTGCTCTCGGTACTGCTGTAGTTGCTACAAAGATGAAGAAAAAGGCTTCTAAGTAATTATAATATTACTACTGCTTTTTGACTCGAAAATAAAGGCGTATCGAAGAATACGCCTTTATTTTTGCATTCTTTTATCTGCATTTTTATACAAAACCATTCTATATTCTTTGATTTTTATGTTCCTTTTACATAAATAATTATCTTAAACAAGGAGCAAAGCTCCAACAAGCTCGCTTGATTGGAGCGAGCGACGCCGTCAACAGACGTCGGGGAGCTTTAGCTCCTG
>CACXGH010000028.1 GCA_902767175.1 uncultured Ruminococcus sp. | reverse complement strand
GGAGCTAAAGCTCCCCGACGTCTGTTGACGGCGTCGCTCGCTCCAATCAAGCGAGCTTGTTGGAGCTTTGCTCCTTGTTTAAAAGCAAATATCGTTCTCTGAAATTGATTCCTTGGCATAAAAAACCTCCTGAAAATAAAAAATCGACACAAGCAGACCTGTGGTGCACCGATAACAAATACATTGTACCGTGATCAGATTTACGCACCCCGTGCTACTTGTGTCGTTATGTATCGTGTCTATTTTAACATATTTTTCTGTGTATTTTCAATGAACATTACAGCCAAAGCATTTTTAACTTTCACGAAAAAAACGGACAAATTTTCAGCGAAATTGTTTTTTAAAGATTTATAATATGATATAATTATCAGGGTGGTTTATATGAAAAAACGAGAAAATTATATACAGGATTCGTTTGTTCTGATGATCGTCCTGCTGATATCATTTTTTACCTCGGCTGTGCCGTTTGTCTGTCTTTTTCTTTACGGAATACTGATGATCACAATGAATATCCGCAGCCTCAGTGACAGCGAAAGGATAATTCCGGCAATTCAGACCCTTCTTTCACTTATTATGGCTCTTGCTGCGGCGTCGCCTGCAGCTTTTATTCTGCTTTGTTCCTGTAGACTGTTTAAATACTCTCAGGTCGTTTTGCCTCCGCTTTTTTATCTTATCTATGCATTAGCTGCATTTCCGTACGCTGCCGCAGAGGTCGTTCTTGTTTCAATGCTCCTGTTCTCTGCCGCAATAGTTATCTTTGCGGCAGAGAAGCTGATATTATCCTATTTTTCAGCATTGGCAAGGATATCGCATATTGTCAGCGTCATGGCAGTAAGAGAAATGGTGCATAAAAATCTTAACAAGGAGCTTATTGCAAAGAATTATCTTGCGGATAAGAATGCAAGGCTTGAGGAAAGGGAGAATATCAGCAGAAATATACATAACAGCGTAGGTCATACAATTACTGCGGCAATTATGACTTTAGATGCTGCGGATATGCTGTTTGATAAGGATCCGGGGCTTGCAAGAGAAAAAATGAATACGGCAAATGAAAGAATAAGAGAAAGTCTTTTATCTATCCGTCATGCTGTTCGTGTTCTTGACAGCGAAAGCCGTTATGTATATGTAGCAGACCTGATAAAAGAGCTTGATGCTGTTGCAGACAGCTTTTCTATGGACACAACAATAGTTATCAGAACCGACTGCAGCGATATTTCTCCTGATCTTAGAATTCCACATGAACATAACGAATTTCTTTGCGGAGCAATGCAGGAATTGCTTTCAAACGGTGTCCGTCACGGCGGTGCGGACAGATTTACCGTATCGCTTTCGGCATATCACGGAATGATATGTCTTAAAGTAACGGACAACGGAAAGAGTGATTTTTCGGAGGATAACAGCACATTCCTTATCAATAATGGTTTTGGATTAAAAAAGCTTATCTCCTATGCGGAAAAATGTGCAGGCTCCGCAAAATTCACCAACGATCACGGCTTCAGGGCGGTTATAAAACTGCCTGTTTATAAGGAGGAAAAACATGAATAAAATTAAAGTCTTGCTTGTCGATGATGAGCCGCTGCTGCTGGAGAGCCTTGAAATAATACTTACATATAACGATATGGAGGTAATAGCTGCGGCTCATGACGGCTATGAAGCACTTGAAATACTGAAAACAAAACAATGTGAGCTTGCACTTGTCGATCTGAATATGAAGGGAATGGGAGGGCTTGAGCTGATCGGCATTCTCAAAAAGCGCTGCAGTACAATAAAGATACTCGTCCTTACAACATTCTATGACGATAAAAGCATTACACAGGCAATCACAGGCGGTGCAGACGGTTATCTTCTGAAAGACAGCGGTAAAGATGCAATTGTCGGAGCAATAAGGCAGCTTATGAACGGACAGAATGTCATAGACAGCAAGGTGATGCAGAGGCTGTCGGCGCTGATGAATAAAAAGACATCATCGGATCGTTTTGATGCAGACATGACGACTCGTGAAAGAGAGATATGTACACTCCTTTCGGAAGGTCTTACAAATAAACAGATAGCTTCTGCGCTGTATATTTCGGAAGGAACAGTGAAGAATTATATATCCTCTATATATGAGAAAACAGGAATACATGACCGTGCAATGCTTGTTGCAAAGCTCAGGTCATAAGTACACGAAATGTCGTATCCTGCAAAAATATGACTGCAGTCATACCCTTAATATGACTGCAGTAACTTTCTTTTTTTTCTGAACAGTATATAATTTAATCAGGCACTGACAAGAAGGTATGGTCAATATTGCCAACCTCACTTTATCTGCTGTATTTCATTTCTCAAGCTGTTGACGATAAGCCCCCTGATATACTTATTGTCAGCAGCTTTAGATTTGCAAACAGCGTATACCGTATTTTCTTGTCAGCGGCAAATATAAATCTGCTTATAGGAGGTCATAAAATGTCTCAGAAACTATCCGCAATGACATACATAAAGAACAATAAACGACGGATAGCTGTGCCGATCGTCAGTCTTTGTCTTTGCTTTGTACTTACCTATATCACAGGCTTCCTTCTTTCTTCGACCGACAGAACACTTTCATCTGTATATCTCGACGATGCAGAGAAGATACAGTATATCAGCCTTTCAGACGAGGCGCTCGGACTTTCGTACGAAACGTCTCCCGATACTCTTGAGGAAAGACTTGATATCCGCAATAAGGCAGTCGGAGATCTGGGAAAAAAGCTTGAAAAGCATGACGGCATCAATAAGGTATATTCCGTTAATATAATTTATGGAAAAATCTCACCTGCAATAGGTATGGCATACATAACTATTCCGATGACAGATAAGGATACAGTGCCTGTTATTATTGACGAATACGGCGCACAGCTTGCTGAAGGCAGACTTCCAGAAAATCCCGGAGAGATTGTAATAGACCGTGCCTCAATGGACAATGAGGGCGACGTACTCGGCGGATATTATAACTATGACGAATATAAGGACAAATACAAGATTGTCGGTGTCCTTGCCTCTGATTGTTACTTCGGATGCGGTATTCCGGATAAAGATGATTATGATGTCAGATCCCTGCTCGTTTTCTCGGGAATTCACGATATGAAAAGCGAGCTTAAAAAAGAAAATATCACGCTGACCTCGAATGACTCTGTATATGATTATGATTACGGAGAAAAAATGATTCAGACAGAGGTAACAGATGCCATAGGAGCTTCGACCACATACATATACGGCGGAATCCTGATAATTCTGACCGTTCTGCTGTTGGTGGTATATACAATGTATCTGAGAGAAAGACACAACGAATGGTGCCTGTACTCGTCTATCGGTTTCTCAAGAACAAGTATATATCTTTCTATTATGAAAGAAATACTGTTTACATTCATTACAGCGTTGCTGTCAGGTGCTGTTCTGATAATAATTTCGGTAACTGTATTAAAGCTTTTGATGATAGACCCGTACGGCTTGAAATGCAATGTATTTGATCTTGAGTCAATTGTAAAGATCTTATGTGCTTATGTATTGCTTATCGGTGTATTGCAGATCCCGATATATTATGCGCTGTTCAGAATACGCACAGTCGATGCTATCGAAGATGACTTATATTGAGAATGAAAAGGAGTGCCGAAAATGTTTGAGATTAAGAATATCACAATGATCTATAATATGGAAAAATCCGAAAAGGTATATGCTCTTGGCGGTTTTGACCTGACACTTCCCGATACAGGTCTGATAGGAATAATCGGACCATCCGGCTCAGGCAAGTCTACGCTGATGTATTGCCTGTCAACCCTGAAAAAGCCGACAGACGGAAAGATACTCTATAACGGTACTGAGCTTACAACTCTCAGGGACAGTGAAAGGGAAGATATAAGAAGAAATGAATTCGGATTTGTATTCCAGCGTCATTTCTTAGTGCCTTATATGTCAGCCCTAGATAATGTTATAGTAGCAGCCGCAGAAGATCAGAATACCGCTGCAGAAAAGGCTAAAAGCCTTCTTGAGGGCTTTGGTCTCGGAGAAAGAGAATACAAGAAGCGTCCTGCGCAGCTTTCAGGCGGTCAGCGTCAGAGAGCAGCTATTGCAAGAGCGATGATAAATGATCCGAAGGTGCTTTTTGCAGATGAGCCTACAGCAGCCCTTGATCACGAAAATGCATTTGCCGTAATGGATGTTCTCGGGGATTATTCAAAGACAAGACTTGTTCTCGTCATTACACATGACCGTTCCATACTCAAACACGCAGACAGAGTAATAGAAATGTGGGATGGTGCTCTCAGCGGTGAAAGGAGCGGTGAAGCCGTATGAAACCGTTTTCGCCGTTATACTTTATCAAAGCCAACAAAATGAAATGTGCGCTGCTTATATTTATGATATTCTTAGGCTATGCAGCATATCTCGGCGGTCTTTATGTTACCAATCCCGAGGACAATTGGAGTACTGCAATTGAATATGAAAACGGCTACATGGTCGTAGGTGTCAATAAAACTGATAAATACGAGGACTACCTGAAAAAAGTCGAAGAATCAGGCAAGGCGGAAATTATCAGGCTTGGTTCAACAAACGGAATACCATGGAAAACCGTAATGAAATTCAAATCAGGCAACTGCGGTTTTACGTTCACTACCGTTGATGATTTCAAAAAATACTGCAAGCATACAGGCATTGACTGCGACTTCACTAAATTAAAGAGCAATACGGCAGTATTGAGCAGAATGCTCGCTGCAAACAGAGGAATCAAGGTCGGCGATATAATAAATAATGACACTGACGAAGGTATTCTCTTAGGAAATGAATTTGAAGTCGCTGCTCTGACAGAAGAAAACGGCTATTTCAGCTACTACATAACCGAAGAAGGACAGTACAGCGGAATAGCATTGCTGATGACTAAGAACACAGTCAAGGAAGATCTTGCTCAGACTGTTTTTTCACTCAACAAGGATAACTCAGTATTTGTCCTTATGCCTGTAGAGACTCAGGTTGCCGAACAGTTTGAGCTTATGTATATTATTTATATATTCATTATCATAATGCTGTCCGTGATAATGGCAGTCACCGTCAATGCCGCATTTGTCGGTACATATCAGCGCAGAACATATGAATTTGCCGTATACCGTGCAATAGGCATATCTAAAAAACGTATGATAGGCAAGCTTTTAGGTGAGCTTCTGATAATGGACGCAATAGCTCTTATAGGCGGCGGTGCAGTATTCTTCCTGCTGCTGTTCCTGTTCAATAATCTTGTTCTTGCGCCTGCAGGAATGTATCTCTGCTATTATTCATCTCTTTCACTTATCGGTCTGGTTATCTGCAATATTACTATAATGATTCCCCTTATTATTACAAGAAGCAGACAGATGCTTAAAGCCGACATCTGTGAATTCTGATACTTATACTTCCGATAGAAAACATTTCCCATAGTTTTTATCCATATTCACCCCCAACAAACGAGGACATCTCAGTCGTGTGATGTTCTCGTTTTTTATGCAGGGAGCGGCTGAATGGATCACGCTTTATGGCTCAGCACCTGTAAGGGACAGAGTCACTTGTGGGAGATCCGGAAGGTGAAGCCCTCCGGTATTTATGAAAGATTCAGATAAACTAAGAGTTTATTATGTGTCGTTTGAATTGTGCTTTTAATAATATAGTTGATTGTATTTATATTCAACAATGGGTTATAATGAATACGGACAAAGCGAAACATTCAAGAGGAGGAAATAACAATGACAGAAGAAAAAATAGTTGAGATGACATTATCCTTTGCAAATAAGAGAGATGAAAAGATCCGTGTATATGTCCCTGCGCATGAGGAAGGAGAGACAATGCCCGTAATATACATGACTGACGGACAGAATCTTTTTGACGAAGAGACAACTGCATTCGGCAGCTGGAAAGTTCACGAAACAATAAAGGCTGAAAGGGAAAGCAGCGGTAAATCCGCAATTATTGTCGGTATACATACGGTTGACCCATACAGACCTAACGAGCTTCTTCCGGGCACTATCGGAAGGATATTATGTCCCGATGAATTAAGACATATGGTAGCACCTGAAGGCGAAGTATTTGACGATTTTGTAATAAATACTGTTATGTCTGTTATCGAGGAGCAGTTCCCTGTAAGAAAGGGCAGGGAAAACACTGCGTTCTGCGGAAGCTCCATGGGCGGACTTCAAAGCTTCTTTACGGCTCTCAGCCACCCCGATATATTCAGTACAGCAGGCGTTTTCTCTCCCGCATTTCAGATCTATCCGCCCGAGGATCTGAATAAATGGATAAATTCCATGATCAAAGACGAAATGCCGTATCTTTATATTTACAGCGGTGCAGGTGATCCGCTTGAAAAGATAATTTATGACAGCACAGAGCGTACTTACGATATGCTAATGGAATGCTATCCTATAGATAAGCTCAATGAGGTGATAATGCTTGGTTATCCTCATAATGAATTGGCATGGGAGGAAATATTCAAAGACTTCCTGCATACGTTCCTTTTCCGCTGAAAAATAAGCTTATAATTCATATTCCGGCAAATACGAAGATGATATTCGTATTTGCCGGAGTTTTATTTATCATGTCCGATAAAATGGACATGATAACATTCTGATATTGACGATGCTCCATTAAAATGTTATTCTTGTTTCAACATATATGTGAAAAGCAGAGTGTGCAAATTTATTGAAACACTGATTGTAACTCCTGATGTTATAATTATGAAATAATTCACAAAAAACTGTTGTAATTCTCCGTAAAACTATGCTATACTATAAACATATTAATTATAGTATCAGAAAAGGAGATTGCTATGAGAATTTCAGATGATATTAAATATGTTGGCGTAAACGACCACAAAATCGACCTCTTTGAAGGACAGTATGATGTTCCTAACGGCATGGCTTACAATTCATATCTTATAATGGATAAGAAGATAGCCGTAATGGATACGGTAGACCGCAATTTCACACAGGAGTGGCTTGATAACCTTGACAATGCACTTGACGGAAGAAAGCCGGATTATCTTGTCGTTCAGCACATGGAGCCTGACCACAGCGCAAATATCAGCAATTTTATGAAAAACTATCCAGAGGCTGTTATTGTATCAAGCGCTAAAGCCTTTACTATGATGGGCAATTTCTTCGGCACTCAGTTTGAGGACAGAAGAATAGTTGTAGGCGAGGGTGATATACTTGAGCTTGGCGAACATACCCTTACATTTGTTACAGCTCCTATGGTACATTGGCCTGAGGTCATCGTTACCTATGACAGCAAGGATAAGGTGCTCTTCTCTGCTGACGGCTTCGGAAAATTCGGCGCTCTTGATGTAGATGAAGATTGGGCATGCGAGGCAAGAAGATATTATTTCGGTATTGTAGGCAAATACGGCGCTCAGGTTCAGAGCCTTCTCAAAAAGGCTGCAAAGCTTGATATTCAGACGATCTGCCCGCTCCACGGACCTGTCCTTTCTGAAAACCTCGGCTATTATCTCGGTCTCTATAACACATGGTCAAGCTATGGTGTTGAGACAGAGGGTATAATGATAGCTTATACATCTGTTTACGGCAATACAAAGAAGGCTGTCGAGCTGCTTGCTGAAAAGCTCAGAATGAAGGGCTGTCCCAAGGTAGCTGTAAATGACCTTGCCCGTGAGGATATGGCTGAATGTGTTGAGGATGCCTTCCGCTATGGAAAGATAGTTCTTGCAACAACTACCTATAATGCAGAAATATTCCCGTTTATGCGTGAATTCATAAATCACCTCACAGAGCGTAATTTCAGCAATAAGACTATAGGTCTTATCGAAAACGGCTCATGGGCTCCTCTTGCGGCAAAGACAATGAAGAAAATGCTTGAGGGCTGCAAGAACATTGAATATACCGATACAACGGTAAAGATTATGTCTGCACTGAATGATACCAGCAAGGAACAGATAGAAAAGCTTGCTGACGAGCTTTGCAAGGATTATATGGCTCAGAACAGCGAGACTGCAAACAAAAACGACCTGAATGCACTTTTCAATATAGGCTACGGTCTTTATGTTGTTACATCAAATGACGGCAAGAAAGATAACGGTCTCATTGTAAATACCGTAACTCAGGTAACTAACTCACACAACCGTGTTGCTGTATGTATCAATAAGCAGAATTACTCTCACCATGTAATAAAGCAGACAGGTGTTATGAATGTCAACTGTCTGTCAGTTGAAGCACCGTTCAGTGTATTTGAGAATTTCGGCTTCCAGAGCGGAAGAAACGCTGATAAATTTGCAGGCTGGGAGTTACTCCGCTCCGATAACGGCCTTGTGTTCCTGCCAAAGTATATCAATTCCTTTATGTCATTTAAGGTAGAGGAATATATTGACCTTGAAACACACGGTATGTTTATTTGCAGTGTTACAGAGGCAAGAGTTATTTCTGATAAGGAAACAATGACATATACCTACTATCAGAACAATGTTAAGCCGAAGCCACAGACAGACGGCAAAAAAGGCTGGGTATGCAAGATCTGCGGATATGTATACGAGGGCGAGGAGCTTCCCGAGGATTTTATCTGTCCTCTTTGCAAGCACGGCGCTGCTGATTTTGAGCCGATAGAATGATTTCTTTTCTCTTGAAATAGGATATAATATGAAAACAGAGTCTTGAAAAAACAAGGCTCTGTTTTTTTGATAATTCAGTGAAATAAACAAATACTATTATTAATAAAAACAGTCATATATGCTGTTCTTATACAATACTCCCATTAAAAGTAGACAAGGTCTGCTTTTAATTACTGATGAGAGGAGACTCAGAATGACGGATAACGGCTTAAAAAACAGCAAAACTACTGTAAATCTGACAGTGTTGACATATATTTCTGTACTTATTCTTGCGATTATCTCTTTGAGCGGATGTTACAGACAGGAAAAACAAGGTGATAATACCGATAAAGGAAAGGACAGGGAAATGTACGGAGAAATTGCAGATCTGGAAATTATTATGTCATTCGGAGAAGATGATGAGAAACTCATTTTTAATGACATAAGAGAATGGGTCAGTGCAGAAAAGAAGAATGATGAATATATATATAACGTAAATGCTGTAAAACTGAGAGACTATACAGAGTGGCTTTCTGATAAATACAGCAATTATCAAAGCAGTATAACATTTACAACAGCATACGGGGAGAAAAAGACTGTCGGAAACGATAACCTTGGCTGGGTGTTTGATTCGGATTATGCCTTTGATATGCTGAAAGACTATATATCAAAGGCGAAGTCAGTAAAGCTTGACCTGACCTCAAAAACTGAAGAAAGCAATAAATGGTGGAAAAGAACAGGTGAAGAAAAATACTCTTTGAATAATGACAGCACCTTTGCCGAGGTCAGCCTTGAAAAACAGTATATGTGGGTGAGACAGGATAATAAAATTATTTTTGAATCACCTGTTGTTACAGGTGCTCCCGTTGAAGACCGTGAAACTCCGGAGGGGGCTTATGCTGTTTATGAAAAGAAATCTCCTGCTGTACTCAGCGGTCCGAGCTGGAGTACAGAGGTATATTATTGGATGGCTTTTAATGGAGCAATAGGCTTTCATGATACCGATGTACAGGAGTCGTTCGGCGGTGATACCTACCTTTACAGCGGCTCTCACGGGTGTATAAACCTGCCGCTGAATGCCGCAAAAAAGCTGTATGGTATTGTATCTGTCGGTTTTCCCGTTTATGTTTATTAAGGAAACGCTGAATAAATCACACCTTAAGGGTCAGCACTTCCTTAATAAAAATCTGCCGTAAAACCAAAATGCTTTACGGCAGATTTTTTATACTGCGGCAGCGGCTGTAACGGTACTGCTGTCTTTGGAGTTTTACTTGTATGCCTTTTTCATAAGAAAAACTGCTGCAAATGCTGTTATCAGCTCAGCCAACGGGAATGTCAGCCACACGACCCATGCATTGCTCATGTCGGGCGATACCGTCAACGACAGTGCCCATGCAACGGGGAGTATCAGTATAAGCTGACGAAGCAGTGAAATAATAAGCGATGAAATACCCTTGCCGAGTGCCTGAAATACACCCTGCAGAGACAGACAAATTCCTGCAAAGAAAAATCCGGCAGAGATTATCCTTGAAGCGCTGATACACAGTACCTGTGTTTCACCCGACAATCCGAAAGCGGCACATAACGGTTCAGCAATGCATTCTATCAGAAGCGTACCTGTCAGCATAATAACTGAGGTATATATTACTCCGAACCTGATACCTTCCTTTACACGCTTTTTGTCGTTCATTCCGTAACTGTATGATACAACGGGCGTTATTGTATCTCTCAGACCAAATGCCGCAAAAAGAATAAACTGCTGTATTTTATAGTATAATCCGTAAGCTGTGACAAGTGAGGTATCTACAGCGCCAAAGATTAGATTGATACCGTATGTCATGACAGACATAAGCGCCTGTGCAATTATTGCAGGCAGACCTATCTTATAAATAAGCTTTATAATAGTTTTATTCGGCTTTGCATATCTAATATTATTTTTTATGCTCTTATTGAATTTAACGTGGAACACAAGAGCAAGAACAAAGGAAACGACCTGACCAATAACCGTAGCAAGTGCTGCACCCTGAACACCCATTGCAGGGATACCGATCAGACCGTATATCATAATAGGATCAAGAACGATATTTACAACAGCACCCGAAACCTGAGCTATTGTTGAATGGAGCGAAAGACCTGCTGCCTGCAGTATTTTTTCATAAATACTGAAAAATACGATACCCACAGAGCAGATACAGCACATTCTAAGATATGTCACTGCCATTTCTCTGATCACAGTGTCAGTCGTCTGACTTGAAATATATGCATCAGCTCCAAAAATGCCGAAAAGCATAAATACAACGGTTATAATAATACCTAAAAATACACCGTTTCCTGCAACTGCCGAGGCTTTTTCTTTATTATTCTCACCGAGACTTCTTGCAAGCATAACATTTACACCGACACCCGTACCAATGCCGACAGCAACCATAAGCATCTGTACAGGAAAGGCAAGCGTAAGTGCATTCAGTGCGGCCTCTCCGCCGTCCATATTTGATACGAAAGCACTGTCTACAATGTTATACAGCGCCTGCAGCATCATAGAAATAATAATAGGCAGTCCCATTCTGAGCATAAGCTTGGGTACAGGCATCTGAGCCATTTTGTTTGTACTTTTTTCTTTCATAATTACCTCCATAAGCGCAAAAAAATAGACGCAGGCCCGTTTCAATGCCGGACTTACGCCTTTGAAGCTACTCACATCACAGTTATTATAGCACAGTTTTTTTATTTTGTGCAAGTGAAATTTCAGTCTAAAATCAAAGTTTGTCTGTTTTTGAGGAAATGATTTCAACAATCAAGGCATTTAATTTAGTCAAAATGCTTTGCAGAATTTGAAATGTCAGTTATTGTTATTATTCTTTTCTTAATAACTGCCAAGCGGAGATTCTATATAAAATCATCACTATAGTATCTGCGGTTTTTTCGATAATTCAATAAATCCGACTTATATGTTGTTGACATAATATTGTGTGGAAGTTATAATTATAATAACAATAATATATAAAAGGAGAAAGCTATTCATGAAAAAGCAGATAAAAACAACAGAAGCCATATTCCCGATGCCCGTACTTCTTATTTCAACATTCAATGACGATGGAACAGTAGATGTCATGAATGCGGCATGGGGAACAATGGTAGACCGAGATATAGTGGCTCTTAACCTGACTGAGACACACAAGACGGTACAGAACATCAAGGCAAGAAAGGGTTTTGTTGTTCATATTGCAGATGCGAAGCATACTGTACAGGCAGACTTTTTCGGCGTTGTCAGCGGCAGCAAGGTAAACGATAAGCTTTCTCAAGCAGGAATGACCTTTGAAAAATCAGAGCTTGTCGATGCTCCCATAATCAATGAGCTTCCTATTGCTATGGAATGTGAATTCATTGAATATCAGG
>CACXGH010000027.1 GCA_902767175.1 uncultured Ruminococcus sp. | reverse complement strand
TATCTTAAGCACCTCCTATTATTACTATACCATAGGCAGTGCATTTATTTTGATTACAAAATATGACAGATTTAGATTGACGTGGGCAATTCAATACAGAACGGCAGGGCAATAAGACAAAAGAATATAATTGTTTTATTATTTATTTCTGTCTCTTAATTTTTCGGCAAATATTCTCAGTTCGCAGGTATCTCCGCTGAAAGCATCAAGGCTTTTTATCGCATTTTTTGTCAGCTCATCAGCTATTCTTCTGCACTCGTCAAGACCGAGACATGAAACGTAGGTAGACTTTTTATTCTGCTCATCGCTCCCTATCGGCTTTCCGAGAGTTGTTTCGTCAGATGTAACATCAAGCATATCATCAACTATCTGAAATGCAAGACCAATTTTTTCGGCATAACACTCTGCAGCCTTCATCTGTTTCTCATCGGCTCCTGCGGAAATACAGCCCAACAGACAAGCCGCCTTAATAAGTGCGCCTGTTTTTTTTCTGTCCATTATCCTGAGTCTGTCAACACCGACACTCATCTCTTCGCTCTCTATATCAATTATCTGACCGCCTATCATTCCCTCTGCACCTGCACACTCTGCAAGAATTCTTCCTGCCTTTACACACTTTTCAGCACCGTTCAGCTTTAATGCATTCTCGGACAGAATAGTTTCAAAGGCAAGGGTAAGAAGTGCGTCACCGCCAAGGACAGCCTGTGCTTCACCAAACACCTTATGATTTGTTGGCTTGCCCCTTCTCATATCGTCATCGTCCATACAGGGAAGGTCATCATGTATAAGCGAGTATGTATGTATCATCTCCACGGCACACGCAAAAGGCAGAGCATTCTTTTCCTCTCCTCCGCAAAGCTTTGCAAATTCAAGCGTCAGAACAGGACGGACACGCTTTCCGCCCGCTGTAAGGCTGTAATTCATTGAGTCTATGACTGTGTCGATATCGCCGTCCTTTTCAGGAAGGAATCCACTCAGTGCCTGTTCGATAAGCGCTATTCTGTCAGTCATTGCTCTCCTCCTCACTGTTTTCAAGCTCGGAAATATCCCTGATCTTCTGCTCGGCCTTATCGAGTGTCTTATAGCATTCCGCCGTAAGCTTTGTACCCTCCTCAAACAGCTTCATCGCCTTTTCAAGCGGAAGCTCACTGCTCTCAAGCTGTTCTATTATTTCCTGTACCCTAAGCATAGAATGCTCATAATCAGTCTTGCTCATGTTTTTTCTCCTTTATCTCCAGAACAGAGCATTTCAGCTCACCGTCCTGTAATATAAGTTCTATATTATCCTCCGCCTTAACACTTTTGACTGAGCGAAGTACATTATTCTGCTTTTTAGCTATAGAATATCCTCGTCCGAGTACCTTTAACGGGCTTAGCGCATCAAGCTTTGCAGAAATGAGCGCTATATCATGTCTGCCCTTTGAAAGTCTCGCGGAATATACGGATAAAAGCCTGCTGTTCAGCACATCAAGCTCATTTTTTCTCAGGCTTACAAGCTCCAGCGGTGAGCGCAGAACCCTTGCGTTCTTTATTATATCAAGGCGCTGTCTTTCATGTCTGAGCCTTGACCTCATCAATTCGCATATTCTTCTGTGAGAATATGCAAGAGTTGAGAGCATACTGCTCATTTCTCCGGCGACAAGCTCAGCGCCTGCTGTCGGCGTTGAAGCTCTCACATCGGCGGCAAGGTCGCATATAGTAAAATCCGTTTCATGACCTACTGCCGAAACAACAGGTATTTCACAGTCATAGACAGCCCTTGCAAGTTCTTCATCGTTAAAAGCCCACAATTCCTCTGCAGATCCTCCGCCTCGTCCTATGATAATAACATCAACGCATTTCAGCCTGTCGAAGCGTCTTATTCCCTCGGCAAGCTGTCTGCCTGCTCCTTCTCCCTGAACAGCAGCAGGACAGAGAATTATCTCACCGACAGGATATCGTCTTTTCAAAGTTTGTGTAATATCCTCTATTGCCTTTCCCTGCGGTGATGTCACAACTCCTATCCTCTTAGGATATAGCGGCAGAGCCTTCTTATGCCTTTCATCAAAAATCCCCTCTGCAGCAAGCTTGTTTTTAAGCCTTTCAAAAGCAAGGCTAAGCTCTCCCTCACCTTCAGGCAGCATTTCGGAAACATATATCTGATACTTTCCTGCTGCTTCATAAAGGGAAATCCTGCCCTTTACTATGACCTTCATTCCGTCATCAGGTATAAATTTTAATCTTTCAGCGCTTGAGGAAAACATAACGGCACTTATCGAGCTTCTTTCGTCCTTGAGAACAAGGTATATATGACCGCTTCTTCTGTCAGCCCTGAGGTTTGATATTTCACCTCGCAGCGTAATTGAGCGCAGGTTTCTGTCAGACTCAAGAAGTGTTTTTACATACAGGTTAAGTCCTGATACAGTTAATATATCACTCAAATTTTATCTGTCCCTCCTGTGCGTCAGGCAGCTCAAAACCCATGTGCAGACAGGCTGCCCGTGTAATGCATCTTCCTCTTGGTGTACGGTTAAGAAAACCTATCTGCATAAGATACGGCTCTATTACATCTTCTATTGTGACGGCTTCCTCTCCTATTGCAGCCGCAAGAGTCTCAAGTCCTACAGGACCTCCTCTATAGAATTTCACAATTGCCGAAAGCATTCTCCGGTCGTTGGCATCAAGTCCAAGCTCATCTATTTCAAGTCTTTCGAGTGCCGTTCTTGCGGTTTCGAGAGTTATTACACCGTTTGACAGCACCTGTGCAAAGTCTCTGACTCTTTTGAGCATTCTGTTTGCTATTCTCGGTGTACCTCTTGAGCGTGATGCTATCTCTAATGCACCGTCAGGCTCTATATCAATATTCAGGATAGACGCACTTCGTGTCACTATCCTTGCAAGCTCCTCCGGTGTATAAAGCTCAAGTCTGAGCGATACACCGAAACGGTCTCTCAGCGGTGCCGTGAGCTGTCCTGCTCTTGTTGTAGCACCGACAAGTGTAAAATGCGGCAGCGGCAAATGATAGGACGCTGCCATCTGCCCCTTGCCTGTGACAATATCTATCGCAAAATCCTCCATTGCAGGATAGAGTATCTCCTCTACTGCCCTTGAAATGCGGTGTATCTCATCAATGAAGAGAACATCTCCCTCGTTAAGATTTGTAAGTATAGCCGCAAGATCTCCGGGCTTTTCTATTGCAGGACCCGAGGTTATTCTGAGGTTTACCCTAAGTTCATTTGCAATAATACCGGAAAGCGTTGTCTTACCGAGTCCCGGAGGGCCGTACAGCAGTACATGGTCAAGGCTTTCACCCCTTTGTTTGGCTGCCTCTATGAACACGGCAAGATTCTGCTTTGCCTTTTCCTGCCCGATATAGTCGTCAAGCGTTCTCGGTCTCAGGGGATTATCGCTGTCATTATCGCCCATTATTTCTGTTGGCGAAACTATTCTGTTTTCAAAATCAAGCTCTTCCATATCGTTTTCCTCTGAATTCATACCGCACAAGCGGCTCTCTGCAAATTATATATCATTTCCTGCCTATTGCCCTGAGTGTTTCGGATATGATCTTCTCTACGGGCAGAGCAGGATCTATTTCCTTCATAAAAGGAAGTACATCATCCGGTGTATATCCGAGCACAGCAAGTGCACCGACAGCCTGAGCAATATTTCCTGCGGCTGAAGGAATAACTGCCGCTGTTGTATCTGTATCTGTCGTTGACTCAGCTATGCCAAGCTTCTTTATCTTGTCTTTAAGCTCAAGTATTATTCTCTGTGCGAGCTTATTTCCGACTCCGCTCGCTTTTGTAAGAGCCTTACTGTCACCGAGTGAAACCGCAAGCGCTACCTGTTCCGGGGTGAGCACCGACAGAATTGCGATTGCAACCTTCGCACCGACTCCGCTTATTGACATGAGCATTTTAAAGCAGTTCATCTCCGCTGTTGTTGCAAACCCGCAAAGCTCTACAGCGTCCTCTCTGACAAGCATATGTGTATAGAGCATTGTGTTTTCTCCTGTTTTTGGCAATGCTCTGAGAGTATTCATCGTAGCCATACATTTATAGCCTACGCCTGCACACTCTATCACAACAAATGAAGGCTCTGTATGTATTATTTTTCCGTTAAGACTGTATATCATATTCTGCTCCTTAATTCTTCACTCCGTGAAATTCCTTTTTTATATAAAAAAGCTCCTCCATACCCTTAAGCTTCATTCCGTCAAGGTCAATTCTCAGCACATATGGCATATAGTCGATTATACGCATGAACTGCTCATATCCGAAGGCAGGGTCAAAGTAGTTTATTATGGTTGAAAGTGCCGTACCATGAGTTCCGACAAGAATTGTTTTGTCCTTATACTTTTCGGCAATATCATTCAGTGCCGCAATATTTCTCTGCTGAGTTGAATGAAGGCTTTCGCCTCCCTCCTCATGAAAATCAAAATCTGACCAGCGCTTTCGGAACATCTCGTGACTGTTGCTGCTGCCGCCGGGATTATCCCTCTCTCTCAGCCTTTCATCAGTAACGACACTAAGTTTCCTGCTTTTCAGAATCGGCTCTATCGTTTCCAGACTTCTTCTGTACGGGCTTGACACAGCACAGTCAAAGCTTATTCCTTCAAGCACCTCTGCAGCCTTAAGTCTGTCGATCATTCCCTCATCAGACAGAGCGAATGTACTGTTAACACCCTGTCTGTAATCCGGCTGTGCATGGCGGACAAAATATATTTGTGTCATTGTTTATTTTTCCTCCTGTTCAGCAAAGAGCGAAGTGCCGTACCCGAGCTTTGTGCATGACATATAGCTATAGCAAGAGCATCGGCGGTGTCATCGGGCTTTGGCACCTTTTCAAGCTTTAAAAGGCGTCTTGTCATTTCCATCACCTGCGGCTTATGAGCCTGTCCGTAACCTGTAACGGCTGTTTTTACCTGAAGCGGAGTATACTCGCTTATCGGGATATTACTGTTCTGTGCAGCAAGCATAATAACTCCTCTTGCCTGTGCGACGTCTATAGCTGTTTTCTGATTATTCTGAAAATACAGTCTTTCGATAGACATTTCATCGGGATCATTTTTTATTATAACGGAAATTATCCCGTTGTATATCTGCTGCAGTCTGAGCGGAAAGGACGTATCCGCATCTGTCGTTATTGCTCCGTAATCGACAGGGTAATATCTGCCGCCGCTGAATTCTATTACCCCGTAGCCGACAATTGCATAGCCCGGGTCTATTCCTAATATCCTCATTTTCTCTCTCCGTAGCTTTTTCAGTATATGATCTATATTTATTCTATCATATTTTCCAAAAACTATCAATACAAAGACGATTGATTGTCAGTGAAATCAATCGTACCATAAAGAAAGCCCCCGGCACATTGTGCGGGAGCTTTCCGATTGAACTTTAAAATTACCGGATATCCATGTTTAGGGAATTCATACAGCCTTTACTGAAATATCCTTTACTGCAATATAACCGTTAGCATCTCTGACCTTCGTGCGTATATTGAAGTCAGCCGGCTGGTCAGGCTTAAAATCAAACTCAGCCGTTGTATCGAAGGCTTTCAGCGTCTTATAATATTTATCCGTGGACTTTTTATAATAGAACGCATACTCATAGGGACCTGTACCGCCTGCGGCGGATCCGGTGATCATCACGCTGCCGCCGGAATTTGTCGTGGAAGCTGATACCGTGGTCGCATTCACAAGTTTATTCATTACATTTACTGTCAGATCTTTTGTAACTAACATTCCTGATTGATCCTTAACCTTCGTGCGTATAGTATAGGTGCCCGTTTCGGAAGGTTTGAATACAGCCGTTTCTGTCGCATCAAGTGCTTTCAGTGTCTTATAATAAGTCGCCGTAGACTTCTTATAATAGAACACATACTGATACTCGCTTATGCCGCCTTCGGCAGATCCTGTGATCTTCACACTGCCGCCGAGATTGATTACGGGAGCTGATACTGTGGTCATATTCGCAAGATTACTCGTTACAGTGACGGTCAGATCCTTTGTAACCATCTTTCCTGTCTGATCCTTAACCTTCGTGCGTATAATGTAGCTGCCCGTTTCGGAAGGTTTGAATACAGCCGTTTCTGTCGTATCAAGGGCTTTCAGCGTCTTATAATATGTCGCCGTAGACTTCTTATAATAGAACACATACTGATACTCGCTTATGCCGCCTTCGGCAGATCCTGTGATCTTCACACTACTGCCAAGACCGATCGCAGAAGCTGATACCGTGGTCGTATTCGCAAGATCACTCGTTACAGTGACGGTCAGATCCTTTGTAACTATCTTTCCTGTCTGATCCCTGACTTTTGTGCGCAGATTGAAAATTCCCGTCTCGGCAGGTATAAATTCAAACTCAGCCGTTGTATCAAAGGCTTTCAGCGTCCTATAATATTTATCCGTGGACTTTTTGCAGTAGAACACAAACTCGTACGGACTTATACCTCCTGTGGCTGAACCATGTATTTTAACGCTGCCGCCAAGCTTTATGCTTGTTAATGATACAACTGTATCATTAACAAGATTTTCTATTATTTTATCGGTAAAGTTATCCTTGTATGAATGTCCGCATACAGAACAGGTATGAACGGTATAACCTTGTGAAGTCACAGTAGGTGCAACTACTTCTTCTTTGTAAAAATGACCTGTGGCATCCATGTAGGTATCCTTATAGCTGTCACCGCATTTTGAACAGGTATGAAGTGTATATCCTTTTTCCGTACAGGTCGGATCAACTGTCTTTGTCGTGTAGCTGTGTCCTGTTGCCGGAATTTCAATATCATCTGTTGATATTATCTTGAAAACTCCGTTTTCACGGATATATAGATTACTGCTATAATAATCGCTGTAATACTTGATATTACCGGGCTTTGTGCAGGACGGCTCATAAGCATCCACATCTATAAGGACATTTACCGTCACAGAATCAGAAAAGTAACTGCCTGACGATGAATATGAAGATACCCGATAAGATGTAGCTCCGTAATTATCCGGAGTTTCTGTTATAGATCTATCAGTCGTTTCACAAATTGTCTCATATTCGTATCCGTCAGTTTTGCTGAAGGTATACATCAGGTCTGTTGCGTAGCTCGGGTATGGTGTTACAGTCAATCTGACAGACTCACCTTTAGCTATCATAGTTTTATCCGCTGAAATTGACAAGACCCATTGGAGAATCAGTCACCAAGGGCTGAGTATCTGTCCAGAAAACATCACCGCTGAAAGCCGCTGATTTATTAAAGCTATAGCTTGCACTCACGGTAACATTTTCACCCGGCATTACAAAACTGTACGCATTTTCTCTGATATATTCTATCCGGTATATTGTTTTTGATTTACCTTTGACAGTAATACTGTCAAGACTGTATCCTGTCGGCAATCCGACCGAAACGTACATTGTATCATATTCATCGGCAGTACCCGACTCTTTTCCGCTTGATACGATAGTCAGACTGCCTCCAAGTGATTCGGTACTGATCTTATAAGCCCCGCTTGTTTGCCCGGACGAAGCTTTCAGACTTACCGTCTGACCGTTTATAAGAGCGTAATCCGTCAGTCCGGCTGCATTTGCCTGTATACCTGCATATAAGGCTGCGAATATGATCAGAGAAGACAGCAGCATTAAAAGCAGTCTGCAAGTAACATGTTTAGTTCTTTCCGGAGAATTAAATCTAATATTCATGAAAGTTCCTCCCTGTAAATATTACAGATTTTTCTATTCTTATGATATACTATATATTTATGTCAACAGTTTAATCTTTTTATTAAACAAGGAGCAAAGCTCCAACAAGCTCGCTTGATTGGAGCGAGCGACGCCGTCAACAGACGTCGGGGAGCTTTAGCTCC
>CACXGH010000026.1 GCA_902767175.1 uncultured Ruminococcus sp. | reverse complement strand
TATCTTAAGCACCTCCTATTATTACTATACCATAGGCAGTGCATTTATTTTGATTACAAAATATGACAGATTTAGATTGACGTGGGCGAACAAAATTAACTTCCGTGATTGACATAAGTGAGCAATTGCAGTAAAATTGATATGTATGTATAATAATTATCCGAAACGTCCGAAGACGGCTTTGTAAGTACGGACTTATATACTTTACTTATAACAGCCGACGGTTTAATATAATGATAGGAGCGGTAAGACAATGGCTGAAAAGAAAAAATACGATGTAGGTATTCTCGGCGTATGGATGGGCTGCAATTACGGAAGTATAATGACATATTATGCCCTCAATCAGGCAATAAAGGCGCTGGGTTATTCCGTACTTATGGTCGATAAGCTTCTGCCTGCCAATGCAGGCAGGGACGCAGAACACGGAATGACTCATTCAAGACGGTTTGCAAAGGAACATTACGACATAGCACCTGCACTTAAGCTCAGCGAAATGAGAAAACTCAACGAGCTTTGCGATACCTTTGTGATAGGCTCCGATCAGGTATGGAACTACGGTATCAGCAAACACTCGGGAAAGAGCTTTTATCTTGACTTTGCCGATGATACCAAAAAGAAAATAGCCTATGCGACCTCTTTTGGTCATGCAGTGGACTTTGCTCCTGATAATGAAAGAAGAATTATCTCTGCACTTATGCAGAGATTTGACTCTATCTCAATGAGAGAGGGTGACGGAGTAAAGATCTGCAAAGAGGTATACGGTGCCGATTCTACAAGAGTCCTCGACCCTGTATTCCTTGTGGATCCTGAAAAGGTATATAAACCTCTCGCAGCTAAGTCAAAGCACCATGAGGATGAGCCGTTTATCGCCGCATATATTCTTGACCCCACTCCCGAAAAAAGGGAAGCTCTGCTCCATGTCTCCAAAAAGCTCGGAGGTATAAAGATAATCAATCTTCTTGACGGTTTCCCTTGGCTGTTTGCCGAAAATAAACGCAAGATGAATTTGGATAACTGCATAGAGGATCTGCAGGTCGAGGATTGGCTGTACTATCTTAGCAATGCAAGATTTGTTGTAACAGATTCATGCCACGGTGCAAGCTTTGCTATGATATTTAAGAAAGATTTTATAGCAATCACAAATAAAAAGAGGGGCTATTCGAGATTCAAGTCTCTTGCCGATGTATTCGGCATAAAGAAC
Organism: uncultured Ruminococcus sp.; assembly: GCA_902767175.1. Lineage (GTDB taxonomy): Bacteria > Bacillota > Clostridia > Oscillospirales > Acutalibacteraceae > UBA1213. The sequence goes on along the minus strand of CACXGH010000026.1, from coordinate 6,283 downwards.
AGAATAGTTACAGAGCCTGAGACTATTCTAAAAAACGACTCTCTGCTTGAGCCTGTTGATTATGAAACTGTAGATCAGATAATGAAGAGCGAGGCAAGAAGAAGCACAGAGTGGCTGAAATACGCCCTTGAAGCCGAGAAAAAGCCTGTTCCCGCAGGTCTTGTCATACCCATGCCCGTTTATGCGAAGCCTGAGGTCTCAATGGACTTTGAAAGAAGCAAAATGCTTGTAACAATGATAAAGGAATACGGAATAAAGCACGTTGTACTTTCGTCAGGCTCAAGAAACCTTAATATGGTAAGAATGTTTGAAGCCGACCCGTTCTTTAAGACCTACAGTGTTATAGACGAGCGAAGTGCAGGCTTTTATGCAATGGGACTTGCCCTTAAGCTGAACGAGACCGTTGCAATGTGCTGTACATCGGGTACGGCAGCATCAAACTATCTCACATCAGTGACTGAGGCTTATTATCAGGGAGTTCCGCTCGTTGTAATAACGGCAGACAGATACCCGTGTGTTCTCGGTCAGAATGAAGATCAGACAATACCGCAGTCCAATATATACGGCAGTGTCGTTAAAAAGAGCGTTACCCTTCCCGTGACTCCCGGCAATATGGGAGATTGGGAGGCAAGAAGACTTGTATGCGAGGCACTTCTTGAGGTAGACCACCACGGAAAAGGCCCTGTACACATAAATATCCCGATAGCAAATATAGAGAGACCAAAGCCTGACCCGAAACTGCTCAAGCTCGATAAGGTATTCAGAAAGATAGACAGAATATCCCTTGGAGATGAGGAAAGACTATGGCAGGTAAGAGTCAACAGACTCAAGCAGATGAAGAGGGTCCTCATTGTTTACGGACAGAATCATCCGCTCTCCGAAGAGGAAAAGAGTCTTGTAGATACATTTGCAGAGAAGTTCAACTGCGTTATCGCAACGGACGCTCTCTCAAACTACACCGGAAAATATGCGGTACCCTCAACACCCGTACTGCGCAATTATGATAATGAACGTTTTGATGAACTTCTCTGGGCTGACGTTGTAATAACAATAGGCGGCAGAAGATCGCTTAATGACCCGATAATCCCGAGAATAAGAGCACAGCAGAAGCCTATGGGACATTGGAGGGTCGCTGAGGACGGCAGAGTTGCCGATACCTTCCGCAAGCTCAACAGAATATTTGAATGCTCTCAGGCACAGTTCTTCCGTAAATTCATTGAAATGTCGGGCGACTGCAAAAACAACGGCGAATATTTTGAAGCATGGAAAAACGCACAGAAGGATCTTCCCTCAGAGCATATAAACAGCTATTCGCAGCTTTATGCTACAGACCTGCTTATTCAGAAGCTGCCGAAGAATTCACTTCTGCATCTTGCAATAGGCTGTACTATAATGTTTGCAAACCGCTTTGATATTGACCCGTCAGTCAATGTTTTCTGCAACATGGGAACAAACGGAATTGACGGCTCCGCGTCTACATTTATGGGTCATGCCGCAGTGAGCGATGAAACTTGTTTCCTTATTATCAGCGACCTGAGCTTCTTCTATGATATGAATTCTGTATGGGACAAGAAGCCTGAGAGCAACGTAAGGATAATGATGTGCAATAACTCAGGCACAAATCTGCTCAGACATCTGCAGAGCAGCGCCATTACTCATGCGCATTCCACATCAGCAAAGGGCTGGGTAGAGGAAAACGGCTTTAAATATATATCTGCGTCAGAAAAGGAAGAATTTCTTTCAAAGCTTGACGAATTTACGGGAGAAAGTGACAAGCCGATATTCTTTGAGGTATTTTGTTAATTAGTATAAAGTGTGGTGAACGATCATGAAAGGCTCAAGAATACTGTTTGCAGAACCGTCAAGGGCAGAGCTGCAGAGCTTTGAGGTAAGAAAGCCCCGTGAAGATGAAATGATGATAAAGGTAGATTATACCCTTATTTCAGCAGGGACGGAGAAGGCATATCTTTCAGGCTCGCCTAATACGGCACGGAAATTCCCGACTGTACCCGGCTATTCAAGTGTCGGTACTGTAGCCGAAACAGGCTCAAAGATAACTCGCTTCAAGGTCGGAGACCGTGTATTCGTTGAATACGCAGGTCATGCCTCATATAATTTCAAGAAGGAATCGGGAGTTGTAAAAATTCCGGACGGTGTGCCGCTTACCGATGCGGTATTTACAAGACTTGCAAGCTTTCCTCTGCTTGCTCTGAGAAGGGGCAGACTTGAAATAGGAGAGTCTGTAGCAGTGGTAGGTCTCGGTATGCTCGGACTGTTCGGTGTTCAGCTTGCAAGAGCCTGCGGAGCTTTGCCCGTTATTGCCATAGGAAACAGGGATATCCGAAAAGAAAAAGCACGGCAGTTCGGTGCAGAATATGTTTTTTCACCCGATGAGCCGGATATAGTTAAAAAGATAATAGCTATCACAGAGGAAACAAACGGAGTTAAGGGTGCCAATGTCGTTCTTGAAACATCAGGTACTATGGCAGGGCTTAAGCTCGGTCTGAGATATGCTTCAAAATATGCCCGTGTTCTCGTAAACGGCTGCAACCGTGTATGCGATGAGCCGATAGACTTCTATACCTATGTACACTGCAAGGGTATAAATATTATAGGTGCACACGATAAAACACGTCTGCCGTATAATTCCGCACCGGGCAACTTTACCGCAAAGCGTGACTATATTACCGTTCTGGGTCTTATGAATGACGGAAGGCTCAGACCTGCCGATATCCGTTCGGAGATAGTTTCTCCGGCAGATGCGTCCAAGATATATGACAGACTGCTCAATGACAGAGAGTTCCCTCTCGGAGTTGTCTTTGATTGGAGAGAATTCTGATAAATACGGCTATGGCTGTATTCAGATATTTAGGAGTGAATTGATATGGGAGATAAGCTTAATAAAAAGCCTCTTGCCGTTCTGGAAACACTTTGGTTCGGACTTGATTACGGAAGCATACTGACGGCATTTGCTCTTGATAAGGCAGTTCAGGAAACCGGCTATGATACCGTTCTTACCGAAAAGCCTGATGAACTGTGGACAGAGCATTATGCGGAGCCGGACAACATTGCAGGCAGCTTTATCAGAAAATACTGCAATGTCACCGACAAGTGCCATACGGCGGAGGAGCTTTCCGCTCTTGCCAAAAAGGCTGATGCCGTTATTGTCGGCTCTGATGTTATATGGAACTATGACATCTGTACAAAGTCGGTGAAATACAGATATTTCCTTGACTATGTTCCTGACGGTAAGAAAAAACTCGGCTATGCCCCCTCCTTCGGGCTTGAATATACAGGCCCTTCTGGTGAGGAGCTGATAGGTGCAGCCCGTCTTTTAAGGCAGTTTGACGGCATTTCCGCAGGCGATCATGAAAACAGCGAAATATTAAAAGACCGTTTCGGCATGAAGTGCGGCATCGTGCTTGACCCCGTGTTTGTCTGTGATAAGTCCGAATTTGAGAAGGCCGCAAAGAATGCGCCTTGTATAGAGTCTGAAAAGTCCTCATCATTTATATTCAATTACATAAAAAGAGGAAACAGCAGAAAGCGTGAATTCCTGCTAAGGGGCGGTGAGATACTTACCCCGAATAATTTCAGCCCTGTAAGAAGCTTTATCAATATAAATATGTTCCCTGAGTCAAAGGAAATGCTTGGCACAGATGTTGCATGGCATATTACTGCCGAGGATTGGCTGTATTATCTTATACACAGCGAATTCGTACTGACGGACGATATTTACGGAGTATATTTTGCACTTATCTTCAATAAGCCGTTTGTTTATATAGATTCACTCAGCAGCAAAGCTGCTGTCCCTGTATGTGAATTCCTGTCTGCTCTCGGACTTGAGGACAGAATAGTATATACAGAGGAAGACCTGAGAAAAAAGGAATATCTTTTCAGAATGCCGATAAGATATAATAAAGTTAATAAGCTGCTTGATAATTTGAAGGAACAGTCCCGTGAGTGGCTCATGACTCATTTGTCCAAAGAATAAAGAAATATGAGGTATCAACTATGGGTAGTGTTAAATTCAAGCTTCAGAATATAATTATTCAGAACGATGTGACCCTTGACAAGGATCATTGGATGATGTACAGAGGAGACCGCCTGAACTATAATAAGCTGCAGTCTGCAAATACAATGAGTCCCGGACAGTTCGTGGAGTTTTTTACTTATTTCAATACCTGCTCTGTCGGCAAATGGAGAAAATATACCAATATAGGCAGCATAGCTCTTGAGCTTAACTGCAAGGGGCATTTTTCGATAGGCTTTTTCGGTCATTATACTGACGGCAGTGATATAAGCAAAGATGTTTTTGAGCCGAGAGAATATTATCTTAAGGAAAAAACACGCATAACTATCCCCGTACCGGAGAATATAAAAAGCACAGTCATAGGCTTTCAGATTAATGCTTATGACCTTAAGGGCGATATAGAAGATGCAGACGGTGCTTCATTCTGGCTATATGACGGCTGCTGGACTACAATTGTCGACAGCAGTTTGCTGAATGATATCAGAATAGCTCTGACGACCGTTACATATAAAAAGGAAGCATATATTACCAGCAATATGAAGCTGCTGGAGAAAGAGCTTTTCTATAGTGACGAGCCTGCAAAGGAACATATAAAGGTACGGATCATTGACAACGGAAAGACACTTGACCCCGAAGATTTTGACAGCGAATATATGAAGCTGCTGCACAATGATAATACAGGCGGTTCAGGCGGTTACACAAGAGGCATGATCGAGGCTATGAACGATAAGGAGTTCAGACCTACTCATGTGCTTCTTATGGACGATGATGTTATGGTAATGCCGGAAAGCCTTATCAGAACCTACTCTTTCCTGTCTCTGCTTAAAGAAGAGTATAAGGACAGATTTCTCAGCGGAGCTATGCTGTACTATGAAAAAATGACTATACAGCATGAAGATGTCGGCTTTGTACATGATGACGGCTCTTACGGTCCGAACAAGCCCGACTTTGATATGAAGGATTGGGATAATGTACTGAAAAACGAACAGGAATTCAATTTCCACCCGAATTCCTATGCCGGCTGGTGGTACTGCTGTGTACCGATGTCTCAGCTTTCAGGCGATAATCTTCCTATACCTCTTTTTATCAGAGGTGACGATGTGGAGTTCAGCCTGTCAAGAAAGGCAAAGTTTCTTACTCTCAACGGTATATGTATATGGCACAGGGGCTTTTCGACAAAGTTCAATGCCGCATTAGAGCTGTATATGGTACATAGAAACAGCCTTATCATTCAGGCTATGAGCGGAATTTGCAGTGATATCGACTTTATAGAGAGAATTGACGGTTTCTTCTGGAAGGAACTTTCCCGTCTTGCATATAATAACTGTGAGCTGCTGCTTGATGCCGTTGAGGAATTCTGCAGCGGCCCCGATTTCCTGTTCAGACCCGACGGAGAGAGGATAATGAAGGAGCACAGCGCCAAGAATGAGGTAATGCTGCCTGCAAGCTCCGCATACAGAGATGTAGCTGTGGATTATTCGGAAATATATAAAAAGAGTGAGGAGCCTCTGACGGAAAAAGAACTGAAGCTTTATAAAAAGACCTGCAACGGCCAGACTCTTCCTGATTCCAGACTCAAGGATACTATAGCCGTAATAGCGTATGATTGGTTTGATGATCCAGCAAAGCAGTTTATGGCAAAGAAGATACTTGCCGTAAATGCCTTTGATCATACGGCATATCTCAGAACAAGAGACAAGAAAAAATTCAGGCAGCTTGTACAGAGACATAAAAAAGTGATGACATATTATAAAACGCATAAGGAAGAAATAGAGAGAAGCTATGCCGAGAGTGCAAAAACGCTGAAAACCGAGAGCTTCTGGAAAAAGTATCTTAAAATAGACGGAAAATAATACAGCATATATTAATAAAAAGCCGATGAGATTCGACATTCATCGGCTTTTTATTGATTATTTCAGAAAAGTGCGTCAGTATAAAATGATTTTATGCAGGAAATGCTAATAGATCCTCACCTAAGCGCACCATAAGGTGTGTCAGCGCACAGTTTTTAGTGTATTGACAATGCTGAAAAAACATGATAAACTAATATTGTTGATTTGCCGGTGTGGCGAAATCGGCAGACGCAAGGGACTTAAAATCCCTCGGTAGCAATACCGTACCGGTTCAAGTCCGGTCACCGGCAGAAACGCCCCCTCACTTCGTTCGGGGGCTCAAATAATAAAGAATAGAGAATAAATAATAAAGAATAAAGATGTGCCGAGGGGCGTTTCTGTATTATTATTTATTCTT